>JAGDBW010000146.1 GCA_017958845.1 Clostridia bacterium
GCGACCGCGTCACGGCGGTCGCGCCTCTCTCTCTGCCTATGAGGTCGTCCGGGAAAAACGAAAATACGCTATGCCTGCGGGCGGGGGATCGCCTCGCTTGTTTTTTTGCCGTGTGCGGCGGCAAAGCCGAGCATCGTCGCAGCGTACAGTGCGGCATAGATCGGGACCATGACCCACACGGTCAGGGGCGTGCCGGGCAAGATCGGCTCAAAGAGATAAAAGGCGTCCGTCATTCCGCCGGCCGAGATCAGGAAGGCGCCGACCGTCATGTAGGCAAAAAAACCGATGGGCTGACAATACCATCTGCGAAAGGTCGGGCGGATATGTCCGAAAACGAGACAGGCGACGACCGCCGCCACGTCGATGGCGTGATGGAGCAGGCCCGTGATGGTCGGCATATAGAAAACGCTGTCCGCCTGTCCGATAAAATCCGGATAGGCGAGCGTCAACGTGCCGCCGAGCAGCGCCATGAACCATACGAAGTGCAGGAGATGGCCGTCTTTCTTTCCGAAGAGGAGCGACAGCGACAGGACGAGACTGGACATCCCGCAAAAACTGTCGGGGATGAGCCGGATCCACTCGCCGGGGAATTTGACGGCAGAGAGCGAAATCCGGTTGGAAAGCACGCTGACAAACAACGCCGCCCCGAGACACCGCAAAAGGAGCCGTCTGCTCCTTTCCGTGCGGAGAAACTTTTTTGCGCACAGGAGGCCCGCCGTCGTCACAGCGATCGTGACCGCCAAAAACAGCAGATGCTCCGGACCGAAAACCTTTGGCATACCTACGTCTCCTTTTTCGCTTTCCGCTTCGCCTTTTTTCGGCTGACAAAGAAAAATCCTGCCCCTATGATACCTCTGCACGCTCGACGCGTCTATATGCAATCGGCGCGATCTGTTTATTTTTTGACCATTTTCGTGCGTGGGGCGGCGCGCCGGAGGCAGGCGCGGAGGGTCCGCGCCGAACAGCGCGCGGCAGACGGCGCTTCCGTTTGACCGCGGCGCTTTCAGTCGACCGGAAAGCGGAGACGCACCGCGCAGGATACGAACCGGCACGCGGCTGTGTCCTGTGAAAAAACGACAAATTTTTTTGCGCGACGGGCACAAGAAATGTGCGTCTGCCTATTGCGGCGGACGCGCGTTTCTTTTATAATACTTGTATCGTCCAAAGGGCCTGTTTTTGTCCTTTTTCTTGTTTTTCCGCCTTTTCGGCGCGGTCCCGCGACCGTGTTTTCCGGTCGGAGACGGCCGTCTCCCTGCCGCCGACGATGACGGTGTTTTTCGGATTGTTTATTTATTTTTGTGGAGGATATATCTATGGGCAACAACGTCCGTCCCGCGTCTCTCTCCCGCATCAACACCCCCGAGCTGGCAGAAAAATTTATCTCCGAGCAGGTGAGTGAGCTGCGCCGGCAGATCGGCGACAAAAAAGTGCTGCTCGCCCTCTCGGGCGGCGTGGACTCGTCGGTCGTCGCGGCGCTGCTGATCCGTGCCGTCGGCCGTCAGTTCGTCGCCGTGCACGTCAACCACGGTCTTTTGCGCAAAGGCGAACCCGAGCAGGTCATCGAGGTCTTTCGCCATCAGATGGGCGCCGAGATCGTCTACGTGGACGCGGTCGACCGGTTCCTGGACAAGCTGGCGGGCGTCTCCGACCCCGAAAAGAAGCGCAAGATCATCGGCGCGGAGTTTATCTCCGTTTTTGAAGAAGAGGCCAAAAAACTGTCGGGCATCGGCTTTCTCGCGCAGGGGACCATCTATCCCGATATCCTCGAGAGCGACGGCGTCAAGGCCCACCACAACGTGGGCGGCCTGCCCGAAGGGCTGCGCTTTGAGCTGGTGGAACCGGTCAAGTTCCTCTACAAGGACGAAGTCCGCATGGTCGGCCGGGCGCTCGGCCTGCCCGACAGCATGGTCGACCGTCAGCCCTTCCCCGGCCCGGGTCTCGGCGTGCGCTGTGTCGGCGCCATCACCCGCGACCGTCTGGAGATCGTGCGCGAATACGACGCGATCCTGCGCGAGGAATTTGCCGCCGCGGGTCTCGCCGGCAAGGTGTGGCAGTACTGTACCATCGTGCCCGACATCCGCTCGACCGGCATCAAGGACAACAAGCGCACCGACGACCGTATGGTGGTCATCCGCGCCGTCAATTCGGTGGACGCGACCAGCGCCACCGTCGAGGAGATCCCCTACCCGCTGCTGCACCGTCTGGTCAAACGCATCACGACCGAAGTGCCGGGCGTCAACCGCGTGCTCTACGACCTGAGCCCCAAGCCCGTCGCCACCATCGAGTGGGAATAAGACGGGAGAATGAAAAAAGCCGCCCGCGGGCGGCTTTTGTGTCGCGAAAACAGGCGGGTGTTTTGGCGGCTCGCGGGGCGGGCGGCGGGCAGGCTCGCGTCCCGTGTTTGCGGTTTTCTGAGACGGGCGGTTGTCTCCTCGTCGGGCGGCTGTCGCGGGCGGGCGGATTTGCGCCTTTTTTGTGACTTTGCACGTCGGGCGGGCGGCGGGTCATTGACAAAGCGGGCGCGGGCGAGTATGATGGGGATGAAAACAACGCAAAGGAGATCGACCATGAAACACCCGACCAAAAAAGCCGCGTCCATGACGACGGCCGAGCTGGCCGCCTACATCGACTACTCGGTGCTCAAACCGGAGTTTTCGGAGGAGGAGATCACTGCCCTGACCAAAGACGGCGTGCGCCTCGGCTGCGCCACCGTCTGCATCAACCCCGGGTATATGGACCTGTGCGAGCCCCTCGTCCGGGGCACTTCGACCATGCTCTGCCCCGTGACCGACTTTCCGTTCGGGACGAGTTCGACCGAATCAAAAGTGCGCCAGATCGAACTGGTCGCCCGCTATGACAGCGTCAAAGAAGTGGACGTGGTCGCCAACTTCGGCCTGTTTCGCTCGGGCAGATACGACGAGGCGACCGCCGACATCCGCGCCTGCGCCGAGGCGGCGCACAAGTACGGCCGGGAGATCAAGGTGATCATCGAGACCGACGCTTTGAGCGAAGAGCAGATCCGCCGCGCCTGCCGCTGCGTCGTCGAGGGCGGCGCCGACTTTGTCAAGACGAGCACCGGCTTTCTGACCGGTCACGACACCCGCGGCGCGGCGCCGGAGATCGTCGCGATCCTCATGGAAGAGGTCGGAGAGACGTGCAAGATCAAGGGCAGCGGCTGTATCCGCACCCGCGAGCATTTCTTTAAGTTGATCGACATGGGCATCGACCGCATGGGCATCGGCTACAAGTCCGTGCCGGTCGTGCTGGGGCTGGACCGATAAAGAGCGCGCCCCAAACGAAAAGAAAAGGCGGGCGGGCATTTTGCCCGTCCGCCCTTCTTTGCGGGAGGGATCGGCGACGGTCGTTTCTGCCGATCGTGGCCGGCGCCGGGTCTGTCTCAATAGTTGTCGGCGCGGATCTCAAAGTAGGCCTGCGGGTGCGCGCAGACGGGGCAGACCTCGGGAGCGGCGAGTCCGACGACGATGTGACCGCAGTTGCGGCATTCCCAGACCTTGACTTCGCTTCTGGCAAAGACTCTCTGCGCTTCGACGTTGGCGAGCAGGGCGCGGTAGCGCTCCTCGTGGCGCTTTTCGATGGCGGCGACGCCGCGGAACTTGGCGGCCAGCTCGGGAAAGCCCTCTTCCTCGGCCGTCTTGGCAAAGCCCTCGTACATGTCGGTCCACTCGTAATTTTCGCCGTCGGCGGCGTCGGCGAGGTTCTCGGCGGTGGTGCCGATGCCTTTCAGTTCTTTAAACCACAGCTTGGCGTGTTCTTTTTCGTTTTCGGCCGTGGCGGCGAAGATCGCGCTGATCTGCTCGTAGCCCTCTTTTTTGGCGACGGAGGCAAAATAGGCGTATTTGTTTCTCGCCTGCGATTCTCCCGCAAAGGCGTCGCGGAGGTTCTGCTCGGTCCTGGTCCCGCTGTAGGGATTCTTTTTTTCGCTCATGTTCGGCTCTCCTTTTTTGTCGCGGCGGACGCGGCCGCCCCGTTTTTTGTTTTTTTGGTATTTTTATGATACCATATCCGGGGCCTTCATGCAACAGGCGGCGAAAAAAGAGCGTATTTTTTTCGGCGGGCGGCGTCGGCGGCATTGACAGGAGGCGTCGGCTTTGGTATGATGAGAAGTAGGACATTTTTTGCCCTTTTTGTCGTCGCCGGGGCGATCCGCTCCGGTCGGAGGAACGTATGAAAAAAATCGCGTGGGCGCTGCTGTGCCTGTCTCTGTGCCTCGGGGCGGTCTGCCCGCTCTCGGCCTGCAAAAAAACAAAGAACTACGCCTCGTCGGGGCTGGCCTATGCCATCATCAACGGCGAGTGTACCATCATGGGCATCGGCACCTGCTCGGACACCGACGTGGTGGTCCCGGAGAGCATCGAGGGGGCGCCGGTCACGACCATCGCCGGCTATGCCTTTCGCAACTGCCGGCGGGTGACGTCGGTGACGCTGCCGCAGACGGTCGTGCGGGTCAACGAAGGCGCCTTTTATAACTGTATCGCCCTCTCGTCCGTCCGTCTCAACGACGGGCTGAGTTATCTCGGGGACAGCGTGTTTTTTAACTGTGCGGCGCTCGCCTCCGTCACGCTGCCGCAGAGCGTGACGCATCTGGGCGCGCGGGCCTTTGAGGCCTGTCAGGCGCTGACCTCGCTCCATATCCCCGCCGCGGTCGCCGAGGTGGGGGAGGCGCTCTTTTGCAACTGTTCTTCGCTCTCGACGCTGTCGGTGGACGATAACAACGAGCATTTTCGCAACGGCAACAACTGCCTGATCCGCCGCTCGACCGGCGAGCTGGTGGCGGGATGCGAGTTTTCTGTCATTCCGGACGACGGGACCGTGACCCGGATCGGGAACAGCGCCTTTGAGGGCTCCCGTTCTCTGACGGAGCTGGTCCTCCCCTCGTCGGTGACCGAGATCGGCAGCCGCGCGTTTGCCGACTGTCCGTCGCTGCGCCGCGTGGTGCTCTCGGACAACGTCCGGCGGGTGGAGACCGGCGCGTTTGACGGATGCGAGGCCCTCGAGTGGAACGTGCGGGAGCTGCTGCGCTATCTCGGCTCCGAGAGCAACCCCTATCTGGCGCTGATCTGCCCCGAGACCGTCTACGTCTCCTCGGCCGATATCCCCGCGCAGACCAAGGTCATCGCCGAGCGCGCGATGTACGGCTGTTTCAGCCTGCGGTCCGTGACGCTGGGGGCGGGCGTGGAAGTGATCGGCAAGGAGGCCTTTCTCAACTGCACGCGGCTCACGGAGGCGATCTTTTCCAACACGGAGGGGTGGCATATCGTCATCGGCACCTATCACATGGAGACGCACACCCACGCGCCCCCCGAAAACGCCCGTCTGCTCATCGAGGAGTATGTGTTTTATGAATGGGTCCGACACTGAAGCGCAGTCGGACGGGGCGCGGACGGAGCGACCCCGGCGGCCGGGCGGCCGGACCGGTAAGTAGAACCGACAAGTGAAAAAAGAAAAGAGAACGCCGGGTGCGTTCTCTTTTCTTTTTTTGGCTTTTTGGGGCGCGGGGCGCCCGTGAGGGCGCCGACGGCGTCAGGCAAACAGGACGCGCAGGGTCAGGATCTCGTAGTTGTGCGCCGTGAGCGTGACCGTGTCGTCTATGACGGGCAGGGCCGTGCGGTCGCATTCGAGCAGGTCGCAGAGCGTGACAGACCGGACCGGCCGGGCAAAACGCAGGCGGGCGACGGTGCGGCGGTCGAGCGGCTCAAAGAGGCGCAGGATACATCCGCGGCCGTCCTCGGCGGGTTTGATCGTCTCGGGCACCAGCGCGTCGTCCTCGACATCAACCAGCGCAAAGCGCGCCGGCAGATCGCCCGCGTGGGGCGCGACGGGGATGGCCGCGAGCGGCAGGTTGAACAGATATCCCTCGCGCACCGTGGCCGTGCCGACGGGACCCGCGTGCGGGAACAGCGCGTAGGCAAAGGTGTGGCGGCCGCGGTCGGCCGTGGGGTCGGGGTAGGTCGCGGCTTTGAGTAGCGACAGGGACAGCACGTTTTCTGCGCAGGAGCAGCCGTACTTGCTGTCGTTGAGCAAACTGACGCCAAAGGCGCTGTCGGACAGATCCGCCCACTTGTGCACGGGGACCTCAAACTTGGCCTGGTCCCAGGAGGTGTTGCGGTGGGTGGGGCGGTCGACGTGACCGAACTGGACGTCAGAGGCCCAGGTCTGCGAACGGACGGCGAGCGGGAACTCGGCTTTGAGCAGGACGTGGTCTTCGTGCCAGTCGATCTCGGTCAAAAAATCCAGACGCGGCGAGCCGGCGGTGAGGGTGACGGTCTGACGAACGGTCGAGGCGCCGTAGCGGCGCTCGATGACGTAGCCCCCGCGCACCGGGCCGCCCGTGGGCGCATGGGCGGTGAGATCGTCGATCTCCCACGATTTTTGGCGGTAGTATTCGGTGATCTCCCACGCGTCGTAGGCGCGGGGATAGTCCTCGTAGACGATGAGCCGGTTTCCGGGGGCGGCGAGGCACTCGCGGTCGGCGCGCTTGTCAAAAAAGGAGACGAGACGCCAGCGGTCGTCGAAGACCGCGCGCACCAGGTCGTTTTCGATCGTGTGGTCGCCCAGCCGGACGTCGCCCTCCGTGTCGGGGGTGACCACCGCCCAGCCGTGGGCGGGGACGCCGGTCACGCGGGCGGGGCCGTCGGGTGTCCCGACCACCCCGTCGGCCGCGTAGGGCGCGGGGTTAAAGACCAAGAGCCCCCCCGCTCCGGTGTCGATCCGCTCCGCGAGAGCCGCGCGGGCGCGGTCGATCTCCTCTCCGAGCGTGGACAGGACCTCTCCGTACTCGGCGCGGCTGGTCTGGTAGACCTCGCGGACGGAGGAGCCGGGGAGGATGTCGTGAAACTGGTTTTTGAGGACGGTCAGCCACGTCTGAGACAGGTCCGGCGCGGGCCGGCCGCACAGGACCCCGGCCGTGGCCGCGAGCGCTTCGCACTCGCAGAGGAGCAGCTCGCTCTGGCGGTTGTATTTTTTGTTGTCCGCCTGGGAGGTGTAGGTGCCGCGGTGCATCTCCAGATACAACTCGCCCGACCACTTGGGCACAAAGCGGCGGGCGGCGGTGCTGTCCCTAAACTCCTTTTCGATCCCGGTCAGGGTGTCGAGCGCCTTTTGCATGGTGAGCCGGGGATAGCCGGGCAGACCGTCTTTCATGCGCCGGTAGGTCTCGAGCATCCCGGCGGTCGGACCGCCGCCGCCGTCTCCGTAGCCGAAGGTCGCGATCTGCGTCTCGCCCGTCTCGCGGTCGGCGTAGTGCTGCCACGCGTCCAGCATCCCGGCGGGGGTCAGCTCCCGCACGTAGCTGTTGGAGAGGACGGCAAAGACCTCGGTGCCGTCCATGCCCTGCCAGACAAAGTGGTCGTGGGGGTATTTGTCGGTTTCGGACCAGGAGAGCTTGGAGGTAAAGAAGTAGGGCACGCCGCACCCCGCCATGATCTGCGGCAGGGCCGGCGAGTAGCCGAACACGTCCGGCAGCCACACGGCGCGGCTGTCCACCCCGAACTCGTCCCGCATAAAGCGCTTTCCGTACATCATCTGGCGCACCAGACTCTCGCCCGAGACGAGGTTGGTATCACACTCCAGCCACAGGGCGCCCTCGACTTCCCAGCGTCCTTCGGCGACTTTTTCTTTGATCGCGGCGTAGAGGGCGGGATCGTTGTCTTTGACGTAGGCGTAGAGCTGGGGCTGGCTGGACATAAATATATATTCGGGATACTTGTCCATGAGGCGCATCACGGTCGAAAAGGAGCGCCGGGCTTTTTCTTTGGTCTGCTCGAGCGTCCACAGCCACGCCACGTCGATGTGGGTGTGGCCGACGACGGCCAGCGTGCGGCGGTCGCGGCCGGTCAGTTTTTGGTACAGTTCGCGCCGCAAAAAGTCCGTCGCCTCGGAAACGCTCCGCAAGAACGCCTCGTCCCGCCCGCGGCGGAAATCGAGCAACAGACACGCGCGGTCCAGCACCCCGCGCAGGAGCAGGCGGTCGTCGCTGGCCTCCGGCAGGCGTTTCATGGCGTCGTAGGGGACGAAGAGATCGTAGAAGAGCGACTCGACGGCGAGGTCGATCTCACACCAGGCAAAAGAGAGGTGCGAGTCGCCCGGCGGGTTGGTGCCGTTGTAAAAGCAGACGTACACCTCGTGCCGCCCGGCGGGCAGCCGGGTGTCGGTGTGGTTGGCGTCCATGGCCTGCCAGGCGCTGTCGCCGTCGACGAAGACGGTGCACTGGGGGTTGGTGGCCACCCACCCGTTTTCGTGTCCGGTGGTCACCGACAGGCGGAATTCCCGCCCCGGCCGATCCGGCACCTCCACCGAAAACACAAACCAGAAGTGCGAGTCGAGCGGCGCGCGGATCTCCTCGCCGCGATAAGGTTCCCAGGCGAGCGCGGGGTCGGGCCGTCGGGCGCTCCGGTAGTCGCAGGGGGCAAAGCGCACGTCCCCGACGGGTGTGCGGGCGACCTGAGAGAGACGCCGCAGATTGTCGCAGGAGAGGCGGATCTTTTCTTCAATAAACGTCATAGACGACCTCCGGGGGCATAGCGGCCCCGTCGCCTCTATCATACCCCGGCAGACAGGCGGTGTCAATGGTCGTTTTTCTTTTTTTCAGGCGAGGCGGAAAGAAGAGAATTGGTTTTTTCGGTTGCAAAAAAGAGTAAAAAGAGGTATAATAAGGAGTTGTGAGTGACACTATGAATGTCAATCTGATCATCGGAAGGAGAACCCCGCTCACATGCGCCGCCAGAATCTCAAAGGAACTCTGATCATCCTCGTCGCGACCGTGGTTTGGGGCATGGCGCTGGTCGCGCAGACCGCCGCCTCGCGTTGGATGCCTCCCTTTTCCATCAACGCGCTGCGGAGTCTGTTCGGCGCGCTGGCGCTGCTCCCCGCGATCTTCTTTTTGGAGAGGCAGCGGGACGGACGCTTTTTTCTTTCCGACGCGACGGCGCGCAAGCGTATGTGGATCGGCGGCGCGCTGTGCGGTCTTTTGCTCTGTCTGGCCGTCAATCTGCAGCAGTTTGGCATCGGGCTCTATCCGGCCGACACCGCCATCAGCGGCCGCGTCGGCTTTATCACCACGCTGTACGTGATTTTGGTCCCGCTGTTCGGCATCGTGCTGGGGCGGCGATTCGGGCCTTTTTTGTGGGTCGGGATCGCGCTGGCGATGGTCGGCACGGGCCTGCTCTGCTTCAGCGGCGGCGTCGATCAGCTGTATCTGGGCGACCTGCCCGCCTTTGGGTGCGCGGCGGCGTTTGCCCTGCAGATCATGTGCGTGGAGCACTACGTCAAAGAGGTGGACGCGCTGCGGCTGTCGGCCGTACAGTTCTTTGTGTGCGGGTGCGTGTCGGCTCTTCTGGCCGTGATCTTTGAGCCGCAGACCGGCTCGGCCGCGTGGTTCTCCGGCGTGCGGGAGGCGCTGCTGCCCCTGCTCTACCTCGGCGTCGCTTCGTGCGGGGTGGGCTATACCTGTCAGACCATCGGCCAGCGCTATGCCGACGCGCCCATGGCCTCGATGACCATGAGCCTGGAGTCGGTCTTTTCTGCCGTGTTCGGGGCGCTGCTGCTCGGAGAACGGATGACCGGTCTGCAGGCGCTGGGCGGCGCTCTGATGTTTTCGGCCCTGATCGTGGCCAACCTGCCGGATCTGCTCCTGTATCTGAAAAACAAAAAAGCGAAAGAAGGCGACATGCATGACGACACGGAACAATGACCTGACGGACTTTGTCCGTCGGTGCCCGACGGCCTATCATACGGTCGAGGCGGCGAGTGAAATGCTGAGCAAAGCGGGGTATACCCCCCTCTCCGAAGCCGAAAAATGGGACCTGCGGCCCGGACAGGGCTACTACGTCGTGCGGGGCGGGTCGTCGCTCATCGCCTTTAAGCTCCCGGCGGAGGCGCCGGTCGGCTGGATGATCGCGGCGGCGCACACCGACAGCCCGGCCTTTAAGATCAAAGAGAACGCGACGTTGGCCGATCCGCTCTACGTGCGTCTGTCAACCGAAAAATACGGCGGGATGCTCTGCGCCTCCTGGATGGACCGGCCGCTCTCGATCGCCGGGCGCGTGACCCTGCGCACCGACGAGGGGCTGCGGGTGATCCCGGTGGACCTGCGCGAGCCCTGCGCCCTGATCCCGCACGTGGCCATCCACATGGACCGCAAAGCCAACGAAAACGCGAGCTACAACACCGCGGTGGATATTATCCCCCTCTCCGGTCTCACGGGAGAGGAGCTGCGCCGGCGCGTCGCCGAGGCGGCCGGCACGACGCCCGAGCGGGTGATCTCGACGGATCTGTTTCTCTACGTCGCCGAGGAAGGCGTGACGTGGGGCGACTATCTCTCC
>JAGDBW010000015.1 GCA_017958845.1 Clostridia bacterium
ATGCCGAGGAGAGCTACGACGGCTACGTGCCGCCCAGCGAGGAGCTGTCGGCCGACTTCTGCCTGATCGCGCGGGGCGACAGCATGATCGGCGCGCGCATCTGCGACGGCGACGCGGTGCTCATCCACCGGCAGGACCGGGTCGAGGACGGCGAGATCGCCGCGGTGGCCGTGGACGACGAAGCGACGCTCAAACGCGTCTTTTATGACCAAAAGGACCAAAAGATCATCCTCTCACCCGAAAACTCCAGGTACGCCCCCTTCGTCTTTGTCGGAGACGAGGCGTCGCGTGTGCGCATCCTCGGCCGCGCCGTGGCCTTTATCAGCCGTATGGACTGACCGCCAAAAGACAAAAAACCGCAAAAAACAACAAAACCCCCTCCGTTTTTTCGACGGAGGGGGTCTGTTTGTCTGTCGCCGCGTACTTGCGGCGGGTGTTGCGGCTGGTCTGTTTGACGAGGAGCGCCGCGCCCCGTTTTTGCGTCGGGTGTGTTTATTCGAGGATGTGTTCCGTCCCCATCTCGATGATGGTCCGCACGTGATCGTCCGCGAGCGAGTAGTAGATCGACTTGCCGTCCCGGCGGGTCCTGACCAGCTTGCTGGTCCGCAGGATCATCAGCTGATGCGACACGGCGGAGGGCGTCATGCCGAGCGAGGACGCGAGGTCGCGCACGCAGGTCTCCCCCCGGAGCAGGGCATAGAGGATGCGCAGGCGCGTCGCGTCGCCAAAGATCTTAAAGAGCTCCGCCAGCTCCTGCGCCGGCTCCCGCTCCCTTTTCGTGCCGCCCGCGTCCGCGCGGTCCGCCGCTCCGGTCGCTGCCGCGCGTCGGTTGTCGGCGGCGTCGTTGTTGTTTTTTCGATCGTTTTTCATGTCGTCTCCTTTCGGTCGGTTTTTGCCGACGGACAGACCGCCCGCACGCGCAGGGCGCGCAGGGCGTTGAGCACCGCCGCGACCATCACGCCCACGTCGGCGATCACCGCGTACCACATACCGGCCGCGCCCGCGGCGCCCAGCGCCAGGCACAGCGCCTTGACGACCAGGGCCAGCGCGATGTTCTCCCGCACGATGCGCATACACTTGCGGGCCAGCAGGATCGAGACGGCGACCCGGCGCGGGTCGTCGTTTGTCAGGACCACGTCCGCCGCCTCGATGGCGGCGTCCGAGCCGACCGCCCCCATGGCAAAGCCCACGTCCGCGCGGGTCAGCACCGGCGCGTCGTTGATCCCGTCGCCCACAAAGGCCACCTGACCGCGGCTCCCCGCCGCCTCTTCGCGGGCGATCATCTCCTCCACCGCCCTGACCTTGTCGCCGGGGAGCAGACCGGCGCGCACTTCGTCAAAGCCGAGCGCCTCCCCGACCTGCCGCGCGGCACCCTCGCCGTCGCCCGTCAGCAGCACCAGCCGCCTGACGCCGGCGCGGCGCAAGTCCGACAGGGCGGGGGCGGCCTCGGCTTTGACAGAGTCGGCAAACGTCAGACGCCCGGCATAGACGCCGTCCGCCGCCGCGTGCATCACGGTCGCGCCGTCGTCGGGCCGGGGGAGTTCCACACCCAGCTGCCGCATCAGGGCGGCGTTTCCGACCGCCACGGCCAGACCGTCCACCCGGGCGGTGACGCCGTGTCCGCCGTGCTCGCGCACGTCCGTGACGCGCGAGCGGTCGATCGGCTCGCCCCACGCCGCCCGCGCGCACAGCGCCAGCGGATGGGTCGAGTCACACTCGGCGTGGGCGCAGAGCATCAGCAGCCGCCGCTCGTCCATGCCGTACGGCTCGATCTCAGTGACGGCAAAGGCGCCCGCCGTCACGGTCCCGGTCTTGTCCATCGCCACACAGCGCACCCGCGACAGCGCCTCGACGCAGACGGAGCCCTTGATGAGGATCCCCGCGCGTCCCGCGCCGCCCAAAGCCGCGAAAAACGACAGCGGGATGCTGATGACCAGGGCGCACGGACAGCTGATGACGAGAAACGTCAGCGCCCTGTACAGCCACGTCTGCCACAGCGGCGCCGCGCCGAGGGTGAGCGAGACCAGCGGCGGCAGCAGGGCCAGCGCCAGCGCCGCCCCGCACACGACGGGGGTATACACGCGGGCAAAAGAGGTGACAAAGTTCTCGTGTTTTGATTTTCTCGCGGCGGCGTTTTCCACCAACTCCAGGATGGCGGCGACCGCCGATTGTCCAAAGGGCTTTGTCACCCGAACAGCCAAAGTGCCCGTCAGATTGACAAACCCCCCCATCACCTCCGTGCCGACGCCTGCCTCGAGCGGCAGACTCTCGCCGGTCAGAGCCGAGGTGTCGAGGGTGGACGTGCCGCTCTCCACGATCCCGTCCAGCGGCACTTTGTCGCCCGGGCGCACCACGATCGTCTCGCCCGGCGCCACTTCTTCCGGCGCGACTTCCTCCTCCTCGCCCCCGGGCAGGAGCCGGCGCGCCACCTGCGGGCGGAGATCCATCAGGGCCGCGATGTTCCGTCGGCTGCGGCCGATGGCCCAACTCTGAAACCACTCGCCCGTCTGATAAAAGATCATGACCGCCGCGGCCTCGGCGTATTCGCCGAGCGCCAGCGCCCCCACGGTCGCCACCGCCATCAAAAAATTCTCGTCAAACGGGCGCAGCCGCACGATCCCGCGCACCGCCCGCCGCAGCACGTCCCAGCCGACGACGAGATAAGGGACAAGATAAGCGAGCGGCGTCGCCGCGCGGCCCGCGCGCGCGAGCAGACCCGTGCGATCCAGCGTCACGCATACTGCCAAAAGACACAGGGACAGCAGGATGCGGAGCAGATTGCGCCGCTGTTTGCGCGTCACGGCAGATAGACCTCGCAGTCGTCGTCGACCCGGCGGCAGCTCTTGCGGACGCGCTTCATGACGGCCGCCTCGTCCGCCCCGTCCTCAAACTCCACGGTCATCCGCAAGGTCATAAAGCTCACCACCGCGTCCCTGACGCCCTCGGTTTTTTTGGCCGCCTGTTCCATCTCGGCCGCGCAGTGGGCGCAGTCCACTTCGATCTTGTAGGTCTTTGTCATGGCGTATCTCTTTTCTTTCGATCGGACAGAGCCGTCTGTTTGACGTTCCGTCCTTTTTCAAACAAATGAACATTTGTTCATATATAGTATATGACGCCGCAAGCGAAAAGTCAATACGTTCGCAAAAGAAAACGCAAAAGAAACCGTGAAAAGTCCGGATAAAGTCCAAACGTTGACAAATCCCGCCGCGTATGGTTGAATGCACGCACTGTTCTTATCGTTGGTACAAAGAATGACCCGCGCAAAAAAGCGCCGCCCGCGGGCGGCGCTTTTTGCTATACCAAAAAACCGGTTGCGCTTCACCTGACGATCCGTTCGTCTTTCGGGATCGGCCGTGTTTCGTTTGACGGCCGCGCCGTCTCCGGTCATCTCGTCCCGGCGGCGCGATTTTTTGTTTGTCCGGCGTCCGCTCCGGCCCCGCTCCTCCGGCGGCGGCAGAGCGCCCGCCGCCCGTCACACGGCCGGGCGTTTCGCTTTTTCGTCTTGCGGTTCTTCCGCCGCGTCGCCGGCGCGGCGGGCGGAGCGAAAGCAGAGCGCGCTCACCCCGAGACTGACGAGATACGGGACTGCGAGGTACGCCGTGACGGCCACGACGGTGTAGAGCGCGGGCGATACGGCCGCGACGGCCGCCAGCGGGCGCGGCAGACGGTAGGGGTCGTGCAGGATCATCGCGTTGTAGCGTCCGGCGCCGATGAGGTTGATGACGATGGCCGGGAGCGCAAAGACGCCGAACGCCGCAGAGTAGCGCCAAAAGCCGCGCCGCGAGGGCACAAACAGCCCCGCCCGCAGATAGTACAGCCCCGTCAGCACCATCATCGAGTGAAAGAGCATGCTGTGCAGCGACAAGAAGTGCCAGATCGGCACCATGGTGACGGAGGTGGTGGGATAGACGAGAAAGGCCAGTCCGCCCGTCAGCGCGCCCGCGCCGACAAAGGCGTCGCCATAGGGCGTCAGGCGGGTGCCGCCAAAGGCCGATACCCACGCGTAGTAGATAAACAGAGAACAAAA
>JAGDBW010000147.1 GCA_017958845.1 Clostridia bacterium
CGGCGAAGAAGACCACCGCGCCATGATCGACCGCTGTATCGCGCAGATCGGACAGACCGACCGCCGCGACTGACGCGGCCGATCCTTTGCCCGCGCGAGCGCCTCTTTGGCGTTCGGCGGCTCACCCGTCGAGGCCGGACAGAACGCCGGCCGGGGACGGGGCGGATGATCCGCGCACCCGGCGGGCGGCCTCGCGACGTCCGCGACCGAAAGACCGGACTGTCCGACCGGACGACCGGACGACCCAATAGAAAAAAGAAAAAGAAAAAAAGGAAAGGAGACACGCCATGAACGACGCGCCGCGCGTCTACGGCGAAGCGCTCTGGTCGCTCGCCCGGGACGAACAGATGGAAGACGTGTTTCTTTCCAACGTGCGGGAGCTGGAGCACGCCATACGGGAAAACCCCGGATACCTGCGGATGCTGGATACCCCCGCCATGACCAAAGAGGAGCGAAAACGCCTCTTTGAAGAAGCGTGGTCGGGGCAGATCCACTCGTACGTGGTGCGCTTTGTCTGCGTGCTCATCGACCGCGGACGGGCGAGCATCCTGCCGGACGCGATCCGGACCTATCAGGAACTGTATCTCGGCGCGCACGGCGTCCGGGTCGCCCGCGTGGAGAGCGCGGCCCCGCTCTCCGACGCCCAAAAAGAAGCCCTGCGCCTGCGCCTGGAGCAGCTCACCCGGGGACGGGTGGAGCTGAGATACCGGGTCGTCCCCGCCCTCATCGGCGGGATGCGGGTCGAGATCGACGGCCGCCGCTTTGAGGGGACCGCCCGGGCCAAGCTGGATGAGATGCGCCGCTCTCTGGCGGAGATCACCCTCTAAAAAACACGAAAGGAACGGCGACCAAGTGAATCTGCAACCCGAAGAGATCAGCCAGATCATCAAACGTCAGATCCGTGAATACGAAAACAAAGTCGACGAAGCCGAAGTCGGCCGTGTCATCACGGTGGGCGACGGCATCGCGCGCGTCCACGGACTGGACCGGTGCATGTCGGGCGAGCGCATCGTCTTTGACGGCGGCGACGTCGGCATGGCGCAGAGCCTGGAGGAGAATACCGTGGCGGTCGTGATGCTGACCGACACCGGCTCGGTGGAGGAGGGCACCGTCGCCCGCCGCACGGGCGAGGTCATCAGCGTCCCGGTCGGACACGCCATGCTCGGCCGCGTGGTGGACGCGCTGGGGCGTCCCATTGACGAAAAAGGCCCCATCACCCCCGAGGCCACCCGCCCCATCGAGCGCATCGCGCCCGGCATCATCACGCGCAAGAGCGTCGGCGTGCCCCTGCAGACGGGCATCAAGGCCATCGACAGCATGATCCCCATCGGCCGCGGCCAGCGCGAGCTCATCATCGGCGACCGCCAGACCGGAAAGACCACCATCGCGGTCGACACCATCCTCAATCAAAAAGACAAGGACGTGCTCTGCGTCTACGTCGCCATCGGACAAAAAAACGCCACCGTCGCCGAGGTCGCCGAGACCCTGCGCGCGGGGGGCGCCATGGACTACACCGTCATCGTGTCCGCGTCGGCGTCGGAGCCGGCGCCGCTCCAGTATATCGCGCCCTACGCGGGCTGTGCCATCGCCGAGCAGTTTATGGAGCAGGGCAGGGACGTGCTGATCGTCTACGACGACCTCTCCAAGCACGCCGTCGCCTACCGCGCGCTGTCGCTGCTCATCCGCCGTCCGCCGGGACGCGAGGCCTATCCGGGCGACGTCTTTTATCTCCATTCGCGCCTCTTGGAGCGCTCGGCGCGCCTCTCGGAGGAGTACGGCGGCGGCTCCATCACCGCCCTGCCCATCATCGAGACCCAGGCGGGCGACGTCTCCGCCTACATCCCCACCAACGTCATCTCCATCACCGACGGACAGATCTTTCTCGAGTCGGAGCTGTTCCACGCCGGCATCCGCCCGGCCGTCAACCCCGGCATCTCGGTCAGCCGCGTCGGCGGCAGCGCGCAGATCAAGGCCATGAAGCAGGTCTCCGGCTCGCTCAAACTGCTCTATTCGCAGTACAGGGAGCTGCAGACCTTTGCGCAGTTCGGCTCGGACCTCGACGCGGACACCAAGGCGCGGCTGGCCCACGGCGAGCGCATCGTCGCGATCTTAAAGCAGGGCAAGAGCCGCCCCATCCCGGTCGAAAAGCAGGTCGCCGTCATCTACGCCACCACCGAGGGCTATCTGCGCGACGTGCCGCTCGAGGACGTCCCCGCCTACGAAGAGGGGCTGTACGACTATCTCGACGAGGGCGGTCCGGATCTGATGCGCGCCATCCGCGAGACGGGGCAGCTCTCCGACGAGGCCAGGGCCGAGCTCGACCGGCTGCTCGGCGACTATACCGAACGCTTTTTGAAATGATCCGCTGACCCCGCCCAACAAACAAAAGAGACCGATCGCCCGCTCCCGCCCGGCGACCGCCCCCGCAAAAAACGACCCCCGACAGACAGAAAAGACAGGAAAGGAGGACCGCCATGGGTTCCGCCGATATCAAAGCCGTCCGCGAGCGCATCCGCAGCGTCGAGGGCACGCGGCACATCACCCGCGCCATGCAGCTGGTCGCTTCTTCCAAGATCCGGCGCGCGCAGATCTCGCTCGAGCGCGGCCGCGCCTTTGCGCGGGAGCTGACCCTGGCCGTCGGACGGCTGGCGGCCGCGGGGGGCGACTCGCCGTATCTGTGCGAGGCGGAGGCCGGGGAGCGCCTGGTGATCTTTATCGCCGGCGACCGGGGCCTGGCCGGCGGCTATAACGCCAACGTCCTCAAAGCCGCCCAGGCCGAGCGGGAGACCGGCGACGCCGTCTTCTTTCCCATCGGGCGGCGCGCCTGCGACTGGTGCCGCCACCGCGACTGGCCGACCTGCGGGCTGGCCTTTGAGAGCGCCGAAAGAGCCACCGCCGACGACTGCGAGGCCGCGGCCCGCGAGATCGCCGCGCGCTATGCCCGCGGCGAGTGGAAAAACGTGACGGTCCTCTATACCCACTATCGCAACGTCCTCTCCCAGCAGCAGACGGCCCGGACGCTGCTCCCGCCCCGGCTGGAGGCGCCCGGGGGGCCCGTGCCCGAGACCGAGTACGAACCCTCGGCCGACGCGGTGCTCTCCCGCGTCATCCCGCTGTATCTCTCCGGGATGCTCTGGGACTGCCTGCGCGACAGCTACGCCTCCGAGGTCGCCTCGCGGCAGAACGCCATGGACAACGCCACCAAAAACGCCTCGGAGATGATCGACCGCCTGACCCTGCGCTACAACCGCGCCCGACAGTCCGCCATCACGGGCGAGATCACCGAGATCGTCGCCGGGTCGGAAACGCGGTGAGCGTCGGCCGGGCCGCGTCCGGTGTGCGCCGGCGGTCTTTGTCCGACCGGTCGGGTCGGCCGCGTCCGTTTGGGTGTGATTTTTCCGCGTCCGTTCCATAATTATAATAAGGAGTCTTTTTGCCCTTCCGACGCACGGTCGCACGGAGCGCCGGGACCGGGAGGACAAAAGAGACGAGAAAGCAGGTTTTTTGATGAGACTGTCCACACAGACCGGACACTCGGTCGCACGCTTCGGCTTTGAGCAGGCCGTCACCTATCTCAAAGAGGCCGGCTATGACTGCCTCGATTTTTCGCTGCTCGAGATGTGGCGGGACGACTCGGTCTATTGCGGCCCGGACTGGAAGTCCGTCGCTCAGGAACGCCGCCGCTTTGCGGACGGACTGGGCGTGACCTTCAACCAGTCGCACGCGCCGTTCGTCTTCCGCTGGGAGGACCCGACCGTCCGCGAGACCGTCGCCCATCCGCGCGTGCGGCGGTCGCTGGAGATCGCGGCCATCATGGGCGTGCCCGTCGTGGTGGTGCATCCCCTCCACTGGATGGTCTACCCGGGCCACGAGGACGAGATCCATCGGCAGAACGTCGAGTACTTCCGTTCGCTCGTCCCCCTGGCGCGCGATCTGGGGATCGCCGTCGCGGCGGAAAACATGTACCAGCGCGACCCGGCGACCGGCCGCATGATCGACGACGAGTGCGCCGACCCCGCGGAGTTCGCGGCCCTGATCGACGAGGTGGACAGCCCCTACGTCACGGCGTGTCTCGACCTGGGGCATTGCGCGGTGGTCAACCGCGAGGCGCAGGACGCGATCCGGGTGCTGGGACACGACCGCCTGCGGGCGCTCCACGTCCACGACAACCGCTACGGTCACGACGACCACATGATCCCGGGACTGGGAAAGAGGAAATGGCCGGCCATCATGCAGGCGCTGGCCGAGATCGACTACACCGGCGACTTTACCTACGAGGCGGACCTGTCGCTGCACAACTTTGAGGATGAGATCATGCCCGACGTCTACCGGTTTATGGTCAGGCGCGGGCGGCAGCTGATCGCCATGACCTGACCTCCGCCCGGGCAGCCGCGCGGCCGGCGGACAACGGACGCGCAGCAGACGGACCCCGCGCCCCGGCACCGTCCCGGACGTCCGCCGCGCCCGTGCGCGGTGC
>JAGDBW010000148.1 GCA_017958845.1 Clostridia bacterium
AAGTCGGAGTCGGACCTGATGCTCTCCGACGAGACCATGAAAAACGAGTGGCGGATCGGCATGACCGTGGGCTCGCCCATCCTGTCGATCGCCGACTGCGGCGACGTGCCGGGGTGCGGCTTTGTGCCCTATGACGACGAGGGCACCCGCGCGCGCAAGAACTATCTGATCAAAGGCGGCGTGCTGGCGGGACGCCTGCACAGCGCGCAGACCGCCGCCGTGCTGGAGGAAGCTCCGACCGGGAACGCCCGCGCCGTCGACTGCTCCTTTGAGCCGATCGTGCGCATGACCACGACCTATATCGAAGGGGGCGAGCTGGACTTTGAGCAGCTGATCGCGCCGATCAAAAAGGGCTACTATATCAAGACCATCCGCCACGGCAGCGGTATGAGCACCTTTACCCTCGCGCCGAGTCTCGCCTATGAGATCGTCGACGGCCGGCTGGGGCGCCCGGTGCAGATCAGCGTGCTGACCGGCTCCGTGTTTGAGACCCTCGGGCTGATCGACGGCCTCTCCAAGGACGTGGAGATGCTGTCCTTTGTCACCGGGGGGTGCGGCAAGATGGAACAGGTGAACCTGCCCGTCGGCTTTGGCGGGCCCTACGTCCGCGTTTCGTCCATGAACGTACAGTGAGGTAAGACAGATGGAAAAAGAATATATCCGCAACACGAACCTGTCCGTCGCTGTGAACATCACCGGCGGGAAGATCGACAGCTTCAGAGAAGTCGAAAAGACGACCGGCACCGTCCGCGTGTATGAAAAGGGCCGCATCGGCGTCGCCGGATGCCTCGGCGAGCCGGACGAAAACGAACTGACCGCCCGGGCGAAGGAGGCGCTGGCCTTTGGTATCCCCTATCCCTGCAAGCTGGACGGCCCCCTGGAGTTGGAAGACCTGCGCGAGGAGGAGATCCTCCCGATCCCGGCTCTGATCCCCACGATGCAGTCGCTGCTCGACCGGCTGGGCGAGGCCTGCCCGCGCTTTGCCTTTTCCAACAAGATCGAGATGTCGTATCGCAAGACCGAGTACCGCAACTCCGCCGGTCGGCGGCTCGTCAGCTCGGGTCGGGAGCTCTCGGTGGGGCTGATCGTGCAGAACCGCGGGTCCGGCAACCTGTTTGACACGTTTCTGACCTGGACGGGGACCCGCTTTGACGCGGACGCGCTGCTGGCGAACTTCAGAGAGCAGTACGACGCGTTTTATACCCCCGCGGACATCGAGCCGGGGCGGTATCCGGTCATCGCGGAACCTTCTGAGTTGATGGCGCGCTTCTTTATGCACTTTTCGGCGGATCTGTACGCCGCGGGCGCGTCGCTGGTCAGCGGCAAGCGGGGGCAGAAGGTCTTTGCGGACACGTTGTCCCTGCGGGACGATATGAACCCGGCGACCTCTTGCGGCGTCTGCTTTTTTGACGACGAAGGGTGCGTCGCGCCGGACTATCGGCCGACGCTGGTCGAAAACGGCGTGCTGACCGGTCTGCTCACGACCAAAAAGACCGCCGGACAGTACGGTCTGCCCAACCTGGGGACCGCCTCCTCCGCCTACGACGGCGTGCCGGGGATCGGCTTTCACCGTCTGTACGCCGACCCGACGGCGAAGACGCTCGGCGAACTCGTACCCGGCAAGGCGGTGTACGTCGTCGTCGCGTCCGGCGGCGACGCGACCCCGGACGGTCACTTTGCGACCCCTGTCCAGATGGCCTATCTGATGGAGAACGGACGGCTCGTCGGACGGCTGCCGGAGTTGAATATCGGCGGCGGCTTTTTTGATCTGTTTGGAAAAGACTACGTCGGCACCGTCCACGGCGAGCCGTGGGAGAACAGCATCCTGAGCGCCTGCGTGATGGACGTCGAAAAGGCGTGATCCGCGGTGTCGGTCTGTCGCTTTTTTTGGGGTTTTGGACGATGAACGGAGAAAACGAGCGCACGAGGCGCGGCCTGTCCGCGCGGACGTGCGTGTATATGGCCGCGGGGGCGGCGCTGCTGGCGCTCGGGGCGTGGATCACCGTGCCGACGGTCGTGCCCTTTTCGATGCAGACGTTTGTGCTGTTTTTGCTGATCGGGACGGTCGGCGCGGCCGTCTCCGCCGGCGCGGTGACGCTGTATCTGCTGCTCGGGGCGGCGGGGGTGCCCGTCTTTGCCGCTTTTGGCGCGGGGGTCGGGGTGCTCTTTGGGCCGACGGGCGGGTTTTTGTTTGGTTTTTTGCTCGTCTGCGGGATCTGTCGGGCGGCGGAGGCGATCGCGGCCAAAAGCCCGCGGCCGCAGGCCGTGCTGCTCGGCGGGATGATCGCGGGTATGCTGCTCTGCTACGTATGCGGGGCGGTGTGGCTGGGCGCGGTGTACGCCGCGCGCGGACAGGCGACGTCGGCGTGGCGGGTGATCTGTCTGTCGGTGCTGCCCTTTCTGTTGCCGGACGCGGTCAAGATCGCCCTGGCGTGGGTCGTCGCGAAAAAGCTGCGCCGATGGGTGCGCTGAAACGGAAGAAGACAAAAAAAGAGAGCCGGTCGGCTCTCTTTTTGTTTTTTTTGCGGGTTTGAACGCTTTTTGGTCATTTTGGCCGTTTTCGGTCGCTGATGATACGGCACGGGCCGCCGCTTTTTTTGGGTCATGCGCGGACGGGCAGCGGGCGCGGCTCTCAGCCGCGGCGGTACTTGGCGGCGCAGGCGCGGACGATGGAGTCCATAGCATCCCGCTTGTTCTGCATGTCGCGGGAGAGCGCGATCTGACAGCGGGTACGGTCGAAGTTGTGAGACGGATATTTGATCTTGAAGTAGGGGTCGCCCGCCAGATAGTCGGCGAGGAAACGCACCGCCAGCTCGACCGTCAGGGCAAAGCAGGACAGCCCCAGCGTGTCGATCTCGGTCGGCGTCAGCGTGTCGGCCGTGCGGGACAAGAATCCCTCGGTGAAGGCCCAAAAGACGTTGAGGTCCAGACCCGTGTGAGAAATATCGGGGCTGTCCTCCTCGGTGAAGTTGGCGGCGAAGCGGATGGCGTCGCCGAAATCGTTTCCGACCAGGCCGGGCATGACGGTGTCGAGGTCGATGACGACCAGCGCCCGGGGCTCGTGCTCGTCAAAGAGGACGTTGTTGATCTTGGTGTCGTTGTGAGTCACGCGCAGGGGGAGTTTTCCCTCCTCATAGAGATCCAACAGCCGACAGGCCTCGTCCTCGATCGAAAACAGGTAGTCGAGTTCTTCTCTGACCTCGGCGGCGCGGCCGGCTTTGTCTTCTTTTGCCGCCTGGCGCAGGGCCTCGTAGCGGCGGCGGGTATCGTGGAAGCCGGGGATGGTCTCGTGGAGCAGCGAGGGGTCAAAGTCCTTGAGGATCGTCTGAAAATCGCCGAAAGCCTCGCCCGCCGAGCGGATGACGGCCGGATCGTCGCAGACGTCGTAGGTGACGGAGGGCACGTAGTTGACGACCCGCCAGAAACCGAGCGTGGGATCGTCGAAATAGGAGAGGCGGCGGCCGTCCCGTTCGACGTGGTGAAAGTGGAGGGTGGTGCGGTCGGGGCAACGGGTGCGGATGTACTCGGTGATCTTGTCGATGTTGTCCATCAGTTCGGTCGGGTGCCTGAAAGCGTAGGTGTTGACCTTTTGGAACAGGTAGGGTTTGATGTAGGCGACGCCTTCTTCATTTTCGGAGATGTAGTTGACGCGGTAGGTGGTGTTGATGTTTCCGCGGTTGATCTCCTCAGAGGAGAAGAACGGCCCGGGCAGACGGAACGCCCGGCCGACGCGCTGCAGGGTGTGCGCCAGATTTGTGTCCATGATCGGTCCTTTCGGATATGTGATGAGGTCTCGCCGACGATGTCTTTGCGGGGACGGCAGGGCGCTTTTTCGGCCGTCCTTTTCGATTATAGCATATTCGGGGGGAATGTCAAGGGAGAAAAAAGACGCGGGTCTCTGCTGTTTTGCGTGACAGGGGGGCGAAAGTGTGCTATAATCGGGAGGGCGGCGGGGCTTTTTGCCCCTCCGCCGACGGAGGATCGAGCGTCGGTTGTCTCAGGCAGTCCGACCGCGACGGGACGCCGGGCAATCGTGTTTTTGATGGAACGTGGGAGCGGGATATGAAAAAAGCGGTCATTCTGGGTACGGAGAATATGCACGCGATCTCCTTTGCCGAAGCGCTGCTGGACGGCTATCTGCCGGGGGTGGAGCTGATCGGCGCGTACGGCGAGTATGAGGACGCGAACGACGTCTTTCGCAGGATGGGCGTGCGGCTGGCGCGCGACCCGGCGGATTTCGTCGGCGAGGCCGACGTGGCGCTGGCGACGGCGCGGCACGGCGACAAACACTTCGAGCAGATCCTGCCCTACGCCGAGGCCGGGGCGATCCTCTGGATCGACAAGCCGTTCTGCGTCTCCAAAGACAAGGCGCACGCGCTCATCGAGGCGGCCAGAAAGAGCGGGTCGCTCGTGGCGGGCGGGTCGTTTATGCCCTTTGCGCCCGCGTTTGTGCGGCTGGCGGAGAGCTTAAAAAACAGGCCGGCCGACCGGCCGCTGCTCGGCGGATCGGTGGTGTGCCCTGTCCGAATGGAGGAAGAATTTGGGGGGTTTTTCTTTTACACGCAGCATTTGGTGGAGATCGTGCTGAGCGTCTTTGGCAAAGACGTCCGCTCGGTCTGGGCGTCGCGCAACGGCGTCAACGTCTCGGCCATCTGTCGCTATGACGGCTTTGACGTCTCGTGTCTGTGGCACGAGGGGGGCTTTCATTACGACGCGTGCGTCTGCTATCCCGAC
>JAGDBW010000149.1 GCA_017958845.1 Clostridia bacterium
CCGCCCCCTCCGCGTCCGAGGACGAGACGCGCGGCGCGGGACGACGGATGACGCGCCGACGAGACGGGCGGGCGAAGGGCGTCTTTTGGTGATTTTGTATAACCGTCTCGCGCGCGATATGTATATTTTGTTGAAACCGTCATTTTTTGTCCTATTGATTTTGGCGCGGGGTTCTGCTATACTAAAAATTGAAGAAACAGAGCCGCGCCCCGCGCGGCGTCAAAGGAGCATCGGTATGATCTCACGTGAAGTGACGGTACGAAGCAGCGTCGGTCTGCACGCCAGACCCGCCACGTTCTTTATCCAGAAGGCCAACACGTACAAGTCCTCGATCTGGGTCGAAAAAGATGAGCGCAGAGTCAACGCCAAGAGCCTGCTCGGCATCCTGTCGCTGGGCGTGACCGAAGGGACGGCCATCACGCTCCTGGCCGACGGCGACGACGAAGAAGCCGCCCTCAATGGACTGACCGAAATGATCGAAAACGGCTTTAAGATCGACTGACCCCCCTCTTTTTGATTTGATTTTTTGACCTTTTTTGTTGTGAGCGGCTCCCGGGCCGTACCCGGACAAGCGGCGGACGTGAGCCACGTCTGCCGCTTTTTCCTTCGAGGGGCGGCCGTGGCGACGGTCGTTTGGGCCGGCGGGTTTTCGGGTTTTTGCCGTCGGGGTTTTGATTTTTCTTTCTTGATTTTGCTTTCTTGATTTTACTATCGGATTTTTGAGTTTTGAGTTTCGGGCGCGCCGCACCCGGGAAAGGAGATCGGTATGCCGAGCGCTCGCATCCTCCGCCTGCGAGAAAAGGCGGCCGCGCTGCCCCTCTGCCCCGGCGTCTATCTGATGAAAGACGCGGACGGGACGGTCATCTACGTCGGAAAGTCGCGCCACCTCAAAAACCGCGTGAGCAGCTACTTTGTCGATACCGATCACGGCCCCAAGACCGCGCGCATGGTGGCGCGCGTCGAGGACTTTGACACCATCCTCTGCGACACGGAGATGGAGGCGCTGACGCTGGAGAACACGCTCATCAAGCGCTACAGCCCCCGCTACAACATCAAACTCAAAGACGCAAAGTCCTATCCCTATCTCAAGATCACCGCCGAGGCGTGGCCCCGCGTGGTCGTCACCCGCCGCCGGGTCTCGGACGGTGGCTCGTATTTCGGGCCTTATCGCTCCTCCGCCACCGCCTACTCGGCGCTCGAGACCGTCTCCTCGATCTTTGGCCTGCCGACCTGCCGCCGGGTCTTTCCGCGCGATATCGGGCGGGACCGTCCGTGCCTGTACCGGCAGATGGGCCGCTGCTGCGCGCCCTGCGTGCCGGACATCGACCGGGAGGCCTACCTCACCCTGATCGCCTCGGCCAAAAACGTCCTGCGCGGGCACACCCGCGAGGCCGAAACGGAACTGAGGCGGCGCATGGAGGCGGCCTCGGACGAGCTGCTCTTTGAGCTGGCGGCGCACTACCGCGACAGCATCGCGGCCCTCTCGCGCCTGGGAGAAAAGCAAAAAGTGGTCTCCGACGAGCGCGCGGAGCGCGACGTGTTTGCGCTGTGGGAGGGGCCGGTCAGCGGCGCGCTGGCGGTCCTGCAGATCCGGGAGGGAAAACTGCTCTACAAAAACGAATACGCCTACACGGCCTCGGAGCTGACCGACGGCGCCGATCTGGCGGGCCTGCTGCTCGACTACTACGGCGACGGCGCGGACGTGCCGCGGGAGATCCTGCTCGACCGCGAGATCGAGGCGGAGGACCGGGAGGCGCTGGAAGAGCTGCTCGCGGGCTCCTGCGGGCACCGCGTGGAGGTGCGCACGCCCAAGCGGGGCGACGCGCGCAAGCTGGTCGAGATGGCCGCCGAAAACGCGCGGCATCACGCCGAGACCAAAAAAGAGGGCGGCGAAAACCGCGAGCGCACCCTGGCCCGCCTGGCGGCGCTGCTGGGGCTGGAGGTCCTCCCCGCCCGCATCGAGGCCTACGATATCTCCAACCTCGGCCGCGAGTTTGCCACCTGTTCGATGGTGGTCTGGGAGGACGGCGCGCCCAAACGCGGCGACTACCGCACCTTTCGCATCCGGACAACGGACGGGCAGGACGACTACGGCGCCATGCGCGAGGCGCTCTCCCGCCGTCTGGATCATATCGGCGACGGCTCGCCGTCGCTCGGCGTCTGCCCCGATCTGATCCTGCTCAACGGCGGCGCCGGCCACGTGGGCGCGGTGCGGCCGCTGGTCGAGGCGCGCGGACTGCCCGTGCCGGTCTTTGGGATGGTCAAGGACGACTTTCACAAGACGCGGTGCCTGACCGACGCGGAGGGGGAGATCTCCATCGCGCGGGAGCAGGCCGTGTTTGTGCTCGTCTACTCGATCCAGGAGGAGGCGCACCGCGCGGCGGTGCGCGCCATGACGGGCGCCAAGCGCCGCACCCTCCGGCGCTCGTCGCTGGAGGATATCCCCGGCATCGGACCCAAAAAGGCGGCTTCGCTGCTGGGGACGCTCGGC
>JAGDBW010000150.1 GCA_017958845.1 Clostridia bacterium
ATGCACGCCCTCTTTCCCGTCACCGCGGCCGGCAAGGTCGGCTCGTTCAAAGACTACTACTCCTTCTGCCAAAAGCGCCGCAAAAAAGTAAAAAAGCGCCCCGACACCTTTTGGCCGATCTTTCTCGTCGGCGCGGCGTTTCTCTTTTTCGGCGTGATCTTTACGGTGATCTTTATGGCCGTCGAGGGCGCGTGAGGCCCCGCCGCCCTTTGCCAAACGGGCGTCCGCCGGATGCGGGTCGCTTTTTCGGGAGAGGCGTACGCCGGCGGCGGACGCCCCACTTTTTTGTAAAACGAAAGCAGCGCGACGGTCGCGCGGTCTCGCTGTACAGAAAAAAACCGCTCGCCGTGCGGGTGATTTTTGTTTCGTTTCTGTTGCGTTTGACGCGGAGATTCGCTATAATAAAACCATCGATCACAAGGAGCGGACAGAGAGATGGAAAACGACGCCGTATCCCGCTGCGTCGCGTGCGGGGCGCCCGTCACCGCGGACGAGATCGGCCTGACAAAAAAGCTGATCAACCGCGGGACGACCGAGTTTTATTGCATCCGGTGCCTCTCGGGACGTTTCCGCGTCCGCGAGGAGAGCCTGCGGGAGATGATCATCCGCTTCCGCAAGCAGGGATGCACGCTGTTTTCCCCCTGGATCGAAGACGAAGAACAAAACCGCGAGGAGGCCACGAAATGATCGTACAAACACCGCCCATGGGCTGGAACACCTGGAACACCTTTGCCGGCAAACTGGATGAAAAACTGATCATGGAGACCGCGGACGCCATGGTGGACCTGGGGTACAGGGACGCGGGCTACAAATACGTGGTCCTGGACGACTGCTGGTCGCTCCGCTCCCGCAGTGAAGAGGGCGAGCTGGTCCCCGATCCCGAAAAGTTCCCGCACGGCATCCGGTATCTGGCCGATTATGTCCACAGCAAAGGCCTGCTGCTCGGCATCTATTCCTGCGCGGGCGTGCGGACCTGCGCCAACTATCCGGGTTCGTGGGGTCACGAGTACCGGGACGCGCGCACCTTTGCCGAATGGCAGGTCGACTTTCTCAAGTACGATTACTGCAACTTTCCCGAGTCCGCCGACGGAAAGACGGCCTATCTGACCATGTCCATGGCGCTGCGCGCGAGCGGCCGGGACATCCTCTTCTCCGCCTGCAACTGGGGGAGCGACGAGAGCTGGAACTGGATGCGTTCCGTCGGCGCCCATATGTTCCGTTCCACCGGCGACATCTTTGACAACTTCAACTCGATGGCCGATATCATCCGTCAGCAGCTGCCGCATTACAACGCCAACGCGGCCGGCTGCTTCAACGATACGGATATGCTCACCGTCGGCATGTACGGACAGGGGAACGTCGGGACCGGCGAGGCCCAGACCTACGACGAGTACGTGACGCAGTTTGCCTACTGGTGCGCGTCCGGCGCGCCGCTGATGATCGGCGGAGACGTCCGCTCGATGGACGAAGACTGCCGAAAACTGCTGCAGCACAAGGAACTGATCCGGATCAACCAGGACCCGGAGTGCCGCCCGCTCTATCCGGCGTGCAAGGACTACAACCATCCGACCTTTTTGCGCCAGCTGGAAAACAACGAATTCGTGATCTTTACCGCCAACCTGACCGACGGGCTCAAACAGAGCCGCATCATCTTCCCGGACATGGGCCTGCCGACCAACTCCGGCGTCTCCGTCGATATCACCGACGTCATCACCGGCGAGCATCTGGGCGTCTTTCGTGACGACTTCTTTGCCCGCGTCCCCTCGCACACCTGCCGGGTGCTGCGCTGCAAATACGTCAGAGACTGACCGTCTTCTCTCCGCTTTTCCCGCCGCCCGGGAGGACGGGGACAGCGCGCTTTTGCCCGCACGGCCGCCCCGGTTAAAACAAAAAAACGCCGCTCCCCGACACAAAAACGGCGACCCTCGCGCCAATCGCGCGAGGGTCGCTTTTCTTCGCGGTTACCCGTCCGTTACAGCGGCAGCAACCGGAAAAGCATCTCCGGCGTATACAGCCGCGGCAGGTCTTTGGCATAGGGCGCGTCCGGCAGAGCCGCGGCGATCAGCGCGTAGGGCCACACCCGCGCCGGCGCCTCCGGCGCCGCCCCGATCTGCTCGTAGGGCCAGGGCTCGCCCCCCAGCGCATAGGGAGCGAGGAAATCGGCGGCCGCGAGCAGCGGGTTGTATCCGTCGCGTTCCGCTCGGAAAAAGTCAACCCCCGCTCGCCCGAAGTCCGGCCGGGTCGGGCGGAGCCGCCCCATCTGCCCGATCAGACACAGACCCGTCAGGTTCATCAGCGAGTAGCCAAAGGAGTTGGTACGCGCCAGCTCCTGCGGTTGTCGCCCGTCTTTTTCCACTTGCGCGCAGGCGCGGCGCAGCCACGCCGCTTCCCGCGTGCGCGAAAAGAGCAGCGGCCGG
>JAGDBW010000151.1 GCA_017958845.1 Clostridia bacterium
AACATGAAGCACGCGACGGCCATCCTGACCGAGCGGCGCGACCGCCTGGCCGCCCCCGACTGATCGGGCGAGGTGGATCGGCTGCGCCGCGAGCGCGACCGCCTGGCGGCGCTGCGCGAGCGGGCCGCGGAGACCAACCGCGAGATCCTCAACGTCAAGGCCAAGCTGGACACCACCCGCGAAAAGCACCGCGAGACGACGGGGCTGCTGCGCGAGCTGGACGATCTCGATACCCTGTACCGCAACACGCAGCTCTTGGTTGCCTTTGACAAACTGCACGAGATCAAGCGGCAGACCAACGACGTCAGCTCGCGCCTGCTGGAAATGAAACGCGAAAACAGTCACACGGGGTTTATCCCCGATCAGGAATACCTGACCGAGCTGGGCGTCAACCGCCAGCTCTACGCCGAGGCGCGGCACGCCTGCCGGCAGGCCGAGGAGGATCTGCACGAGGTGGAGCGCGCCGAGGTCATCGGCGCGGACGTCCAGCGCAACCTGCAGTATACCCTCAAGCACGGGGGAGAAAAGAACGTCCTGCGCGAGACGGCCCTGCTGCACAACCGCACCGCCTGGGCCGGGGTGTTTGCTTTGTTGCTGGCCTTTTTGATCGTTGGGGCGGCGGTGGTCGCCGGCGTGTGGCTCCCGCCGATGTACCGCGCGGGCGGCTTTGACGCGATTTTGGTCTACGTGCTGGTCTTTGGGATCGGGTCTCTGCTCTGTGTGGGCGGCGACGTCGGTCTGTGGATCCTGGTGCGCGACAAAGCGGCCAAGGAGCGCGCGTACTATCTCGACTTTGGCGCACGCAACCGCCGCGAGCTGCTCATCCGCCTGCGCAATATCGCGGAGTACCGCAGCCGGGCGGCCGATCAGCTGATGCGCATCCGCGCGGCGCACAAATACTGCGAAAAGACCGAAGCCGTCCGCCTCGCGGCCGAGCAGGAACTGGTCAAGTCGCTGGGCCGCTGGGGACGGGAGCCGGACGAGGACGCCGATATCCTGGCCTACACCGACCAGGTGGAGCGCAGCGCCCGCACGTATCTCGACACCGTGGCCATGCTCAAAGAAGAAAAGTCGCGCCTGGACGCGGCCGCCTCGCAGCTGCGCGCGCAGCTGGAGGGGCAGAACGAGGCCGCCATCCGCGCCAAAGTCCCCAAAAACAGCCGGGAAAAGATGCGGGGCATCACCCCCGAGGAGATCGCGGGCAGCATCGCCACGCAAAAGCGGCGGGCGGAACTGCTCTCCAAGAGCGAGGAGATGCTCTCGGCCAAACTCGCCCTGCTCCGCGAAAACGCCGCCGACCCGGCGTCGGTCTCCGAGATGCTCTGCGAGACCGAGCGCGCGCTGATCCGCGCCGAGCGGCACCTGGCCGCGCTGGAATACGCCCTCTCGACCCTGTACAAGGTAGACGACCGTCTCAAGGCGCGTATCGTGCCGCGGCTGGCCTCCCACGCGCTGGAACTGATCAAGAGCATGTCGGGCGGCGTCTACCGCGACCTGTCCATGAGCGACGACCTGTCGCTGGAACTCAAAAAAGGCAACGAAGGCTTTGCTACCGAGATGCTCTCGGCCGGGACCCGCGACATCGCCTACATGGCGCTGCGGATCGCCATGATCTTTATGGTCTGCCGGGAAGAAAAACCGCCGCTGTGCCTGGACGAGTGCTTTGCCTACCAGGATGACAACCGCGCGCTGGAGATGATGAAGATGCTCAAAGAACAGGCGGACAAGGGGATCCAGAGCCTGGTCTTTACCTGTCGGGCGCGGGAGGAGATCCTGGCGCACCAGGCCTTTGGACCTCATATCGGCTATACCAAACTCGAATATACCGCCTGATCGAAAGGACCGCCTATGAACGACAAACTCCGTATCCTGACCATCGGCGCCGCCAACATGGACCTGGTGATGCCGCTGGAACGCATGCCCGCGGCGGGCGAGACCATGATCTCCGCCGAGTCGCCCTCCATGACCCCCGGCGGAAAAGGGGCCAACCAGGCCACCGCCGTGGCGCGGCTGGGGGCGCGTTCGGTCTTTTGTGCCTCTGTGGGCGCGGACAGCACGGGCGACCGCCTGCGCGCGCTGTATACCGCCGAGGGGATCGACTGCCGCTTTCTCACCGCCTCCCCCGATCACGCGACCGGGACGGCGGCCGTCTTTTGCGAGCCGGGCGGCGTCAACCGCATCGTCGTCTACCCCGGCGCCAACAACACGCTGACGCACGAGCAGATCGACGACGCCTTTTCCTGTATGCCGGACGCGGTGCTGCTGCAGCTGGAGCTGCCCTTTGACACCGTGCTCTACGCCGCCCACGCGGCGGCGGCGCGGGGCGTGCCGATCATCATGGACGCCGCGCCGGCCGACCCGCGTCTGCCGCTCGACGCGCTGCCGGGGCTGGAGATCTTCTCACCCAATGAGATCGAGACCGAGCAGTTTTCGGGCATTCGCCCCGGCGGGGCGGAGAGCTGTCTGCAGGCCGCGATGGCTCTGACCCACAAGGTGCGCGCCAAGTACTACGTCATCAAGATGGGCGACCGCGGATGCTTTCTCTTTGACGGGCGGATGCCCCGCTATATCGCCGCCTACCACACGCAGGTCGTCGATACGACGGCGGCGGGCGATTCTTTTACCGCCGCTCTGGCCGTGGCCTACCTGGCCTCGGAAGGCAATATCCGCTCGGCCTGCGCCTACGCCAACGCGGCGGGCGCCGTCGCCGTGTCGCGCTTTGGCGCTTCGGAAGCCACCCCCACCGCGGCCGAGATCGAGGCCTTTCTCCGTCAGGCGTGACACAAGGAGGTTTGTGATGCGATCTTCTCTCGTTTCCTTTGCTTCTTCGGACGGCAAAAACACCGTCGCCGGCTACCTCTATGAGCCCGACGAGGGCGTGACGGTCAAGGGGCTGGTCCAACTGTCCCACGGCATGACCGATCACGTCACGCGCTACGAAAGCACGGCCAAGGTGCTGACCGACGCGGGTTTTGTCTTTTTCGGCAACGATCATCTGGGCCACGGCGCGACCGCCGCCGCGCCCGAGGATCTCGGCTTCTTTGCCTCCGTGGACGGCGTGGGCTACGTGCTGGACGACCTGCACGCCATGACCGCGCAGGTCAAGGCGCGCTATCCCGACCTGCCGCTGGTGCTGCTCGGGCACAGCATGGGTTCCTTTCTCTGCCGGCTGTACGCGACCCGCTTTGGCTACGAGCTGGACGGGCTCATCATCATGGGCACCGGCGGTCCCAATCCCCTGCTCCCCGTCGGACGCGCGCTGGCCGGGATCATCCGCCGCACGCGCGGCGAGCGGCACCGCAGCCGCATGATCGCCGACATGGCCTTTTCCGGCTATCTGTCGCACATCGAAAAAGGCGCGCCCAAGTGCGCCTGGCTCTCCCGCGATCCCGCCGTGTGGGAGGTCTATACGGCCGACCCGCTGTGCACCTTTACCTTTACCGTCTCGGCCTATCTCGATCTGTTTGAGATGGTGGCGGAGAGCAACGCGAAAACGTGGTTTGAGGCCTTTCCGAAAGAGCTGCGGACGCTGGTGATCTCCGGCACCGAAGACCCGGTCGGAAAATTCGGCCAGGGGCCGAAGTACGTCGCCGACACCCTGCGCGCCGCCGGCGTGCGGCAGGTGGATCTGTGCCTGTATGAGGGCGCGCGGCACGAGTTGTTTAATGAGACCAACCGCGACGAGTTTTTTTCCGATCTCATCGCGTGGCTCAATGCGGGTCTGATCGCCCGCTGACGGATGGCGGCCCCGCTCCCGACCGCAAGACGAAAAAGACACGGGACGAAAAAAACGGCGCTGCTGTGGCTGCTGTGGCTCTGGGCCCTGCTCGCCGGCACGACCCTGCCCGTCGACGGCGGGCGCGTGCGGGCGACCTCGCCCGTCCGCTTTGGGCGGGTGGAGGACGTGTGCCGGGGCGAGGGCGTGCTGTTTGCACCGGCTGTGCTCTACGACGCTGACGCGGGGAACGCCCGCAGTTTGCCCTTTGCGCGCGCCGCTGTGTACGCGCCCGACGGGGAGACCGTCGCGGCCGGGACGCCGCTGTTTGCGACGCCGACGGGCGAGACGGTCACGGCGCCGGTCGACGGCTGGTTTCGGACCGAATGCGACGGGTGGGAGCCCGTCTGGTCGGGCGTCGACCCCGCCGCGCTCGATCTGTCGCTCTATGACGAGACGGCGGACGAGCCGCCCGGCAAGCCCCCCGCCGCTAATTTGGTGAAGGGCGGCGCCGTCTACGCGGCTTTTGTCGTCGAGGATGCGCCGGACCTGCGGCCCGGAGCGCGCTGTCCGCTGACGCTGCCGGACGGCACGCGGCACGTCTGCGAGCTGCTCTCCCTCGACACGGACGGCGCGCG
>JAGDBW010000152.1 GCA_017958845.1 Clostridia bacterium
CCACCCGGTCCGCACGCTGACCTCGACCGTGCGCGTGGCCGACGGCCGCGTGCTGGCGGTCAAGACCAACGCCCCGATCCCCAAGGAAAAACTGTTTGAGGCCATGGCCGACGTCAACCGCGTCGTCGCCCCCGTCTCGACCAAAGAGGGCGACGTGCTGCTGCCGCACATCTGCGGCACCGACGCGGACCTGGTCGCGACCGAGGACGCCTGAGATGCCCGCCCGACACGATCCAAAAACCCGCAAAAGCAAAAAAAGAGAGCCGTCCGGCTCTCTTTTTCGTTTGCTTTTTTGCGGTGGCGTCCGCTTTTCTTGTATTTTGACGGGGGTTTTGCTGTTTTTCCGGTTATTTCGTTTTTTCTTCCGTGCTTTGTCCGCGTTTTTATGCCCGGTCGGCTTTTTTCGCCGGCGGCCGGACGCCGCCCCTCCCCCTCTCCCCGCCGTCGTCCTTGTTTTCCGCGCGGAAAAACAGATAGAAATAGCACGGGATCATCCCATTGTAGAGTTTTCGCACCTTGTCGGCGCGGCGGCCGTAATGCCGCTCAAAGAGCGGGTCGGAGGTGAGCACGTAGATCTGCCACGGAGAAAGGGAGCGAAAATGCGCGCCCAGCTCCCGCGCCAGACGCTCGGCCTCTTCCGGCGTGCCCAGCCGCTCGCCGTAAGGCGGGTTGGTGACCACGGTGCCGCGGCGCCCCTGCGCCGCGATCGTCCGCGCGTCGGCAGAAAAGCACCGCACCGTGCGCTCCACGCCCGCGCGGCGGGCGTTGGCGATGGTCAGAGCCACCATGGCCGGGTCGATATCCGACGCGTAGACCTCAAAGGCCGTCTCCCGCTCGCCCGCCTCCGCCTCTTCTCGCGCCTCGCGCCACAGCGAGGCGGGGATGGCGGTCCACTTTTCGGCGGCAAAGGCGCGGCGCCTGCCCGGCGCGATGTTGTTCATCTGCATGGCGGCCTCGATGGCGATGGTGCCCGAGCCGCACATCGGATCCCAAAAGAGCACCTCCTCCCGCGGCCGCGCAAGGGCGGCCAGCGCCGCCGCCAGCGTCTCGCGCAGGGGCGCCTCGCCGGTCTCGGTGCGGTAGCCGCGTTTGTAGAGCGGCTCGCCCGAGGTGTCGAGGTAGAGCGAGGCCTCGTCCTTAAAGAGAAAGAACGAGAGTTTTATCTCCCCGCCGCTCTCGGGCAGGGTGCAGAGACCGTAGGCCTCCCCGAGACGGGTGGCGACGGCCTTTTTGACGATCTTCTGACAGGCCGGCACCGAGGCCAGGACCGAGCCGATCGAGTGTCCCTTGACCGGAAAGGCGTCGGTCTTTGCCACAAAGATCTCCCACGGCAGGGCCTTTGTGCCCTCGAACAGCTCGTCAAAGGTCGCGGCGTGAAAGTGTCCGAGCCGGACGTACACCCGCTCGGCATAGCGCAACAACACGTTGGCGTAGGCCACGGCCTCCTCGTCGCCCAAAAAGGTGACGCGGCCGTCCATGGTCTCGATCCGGTCGTAGCCCAGCCGCTCGATCTCCTCGCCGAGCAGGCGCTCCAGACCAAAGAGACACGTCGCGGTCAGCTCCCACCTCATGCGGGCTCACCTCCGGCCTTGTCGGCGTCCGCGGGGGCGGCCTCTATGTCCGCCGGTCTGTCGGCGGCGCGCTCGTCCGCCGCGGCGGGGGCGTCGGGCGAGGCGTCGCCGTTGCTTTCGGCGGGCGTTTCGCTCTCGGACGCGGAGTCTTTCGGCGCTTCTTCGGTTTCGTTTCCGCCGGCGACGGGCGGCCGGTAGTTTTCAAAGATGATCGCGTCAAAGATCGGCCCGGCCTCCCTCTCTTCCTCCTCCGAGCGCACGGTCCAGGCGATGTAGGTCGCGGCGGGGAACAGACGGGTCTGCAGTTTGAAGGGGAGGTGTCCCTTGTCCCGGTGATTGTACGCGACAAAGTCCGGTCGGGCGACGCAGTTGGTCAAAAACCACTCGCCGCACACTTGAAACGCGGTGCGGCGCGGCAGGACCCCGCGCAGCCGCATGTTGAGCTGTCCGCGCAGCACGCGCTGGCGATGGCGGCGGAGCCAGCTGAGCACCATCGGATGAAACGACTCGATACAATACGGTCCGTCGTAGGCGTCGAGCAGGGCCATGGCGGCCTCGAGGGTCACCTGCCACCCGGCGGCGTACTTGATCTCCACGATCAGCGGCGAGCGGCCGCCGACCGCGGCCAGCACGTCGGCAAAGGTCGGGATACAGACCCCCTCGCGGCCGGCGAGCGGCAGTTCGCACAGCTCGGCGGCGGTACGGTCGCACACGCGCCCCTCGACGCCGCACATCCGCGTGAGCCGATCGTCATGACAGACCACCGGCACGCCGTCGGAGGACAGCTGGACGTCCAGCTCGATGCCGTAGCCGGCCTCCACCGCGGCGGCAAAGGCGGGCAGCGAATTTTCGGGCTTTTCGTCGTCGTGCAGCCCCCGATGGGCAAAATAGCGGCACCTCTCCGCAAAGCGCACCATCTCCGCCCGCCGCGAGCGGGGATGCGTCAGCCACAAAAACAGCAAAGACAGCAGCAAACAAACAGCCAAAACGATCGAAGCGATGATCCAGCCCATATGCAAAACCTCTCAAAAAGTGCCCGCGGAGAGCGGGCACGAAAAATAGCGGGACCGACCGGAGGATCTCCGGGCGCGCGGCGTCCCCGATCAGGGCGAGCGCCGCGCCGTGCGTCGTCAGTCGTCGACGTCAAAGTGCTCGAGCAGGCTCCCCTTGGCTTCCGGACGCACGTCGCCGTGACGGACAAAGAGCATGCAGGTCAGCGCCAGCACCATAAAGAGCGCCGCGTACGGGAACAGGATCTCATAGCCCAGCCCTATGTACTTTTCGCTGATGAAAAAGGCGGACAAAACGGGAGTAAAAACCTGCGCCGCCATAGAAAAGGTATAGTAGTAGCCGGTGTAGCGGCCCACGTCTCCGCCCCGGCTGATCTCCACGACCATGGGGTAGGAGTTGACGTTGATGGCCGACCAGCCGACGCCCACCAGCGCAAAGACGACGTACAGCACGACGTCCGGGGTGCCGCGGCGGAGAAAGGCCGCGCCCACAAAGCTGACAAACATCAGCGCCACCCCGGCGTAGATCATCTTTTTGCGCCCAAAGCGGGAGGAGAGCAGCCCCAGAGGCAAAAAGGCGGCGATGGACACGATGGTGGCCACCAGCACGTAGCCGGAGGACTCGTTGAGGCCTTTGCCCATCACTTCCCGACAGTAGCGGGAGAGGCTGGTGGTCACGCCGTTGTAGGCCATGTACCAGAACGCGACGGCAAAGAGGATAAAGAGCAGACTGCGCAGCACGGGCCTCGGCAGTTTGCGCCCGCGGGTCTCGGGGTCCGGCTCCTCCTCTTCAAAGTCCGCGTCGGTCATCTCCCCGCTCTCGCGCAGCTCACGCGACAGCTTTTTTTCTTTGACCGTCAGCATAAAGATCACGATGCCCAGCAGCATAAAGGCGGCGATCGCGACAAAGATCGGCCAGTAGTTGGCGTTGGCGTCATAGACGGTGCCTTCTTCGGCGCTGGAGCTGGTGCCTTTGATGAGCACCATGCTGGCCGCGAGCGAAAACGCGCCGCCCAGAGCCCCCATGAGGTTGATGATGGCGTTGGCCTTGGAGCGGAGAGGACGCGGGGTCAGGTCCGGCATCAGCGACACGGCCGGCGAGCGGTAGGTGCCCATGGCCACCAGCGTCAGAAACAAAGCGCAGAAAAAGAGCCAAAAGTTGTGTGCCGACACCCCCAGCGCCATGCCGAGCAGGCATATCACAGCCGCGATGGTGCCAAAGAGCACAAAGGGCGTGCGCCGCCCCATGGGGCCGTCCACCCGGTCCGAGAGGGCGCCGAACAGCGGCAGCATAAACAGGGCCAGCACGTTGTCGATGGCCATGATGCAGTTGGTCAGCACTTCCTCTTTGCCAAACACGTACTTGAGCAGGTACGGCACCGACTGGTCATAAAAAGTCCAGAAAGAGGAGAGCGACATAAACGCCAGTCCGATGAGGAACGTGCGTTTGTAGTTGAGTTTCATAAAAAGCGATCCTTACTCAAGATCCGTTTTTCATTTTCGGCGCTCGCGTGCGCGGGGGCGCCCGCGCGGCCATACCGCTATTGTAGCACAGCCGACGGCCAAAGTCAACGAAGCGGCGGCTTTGTTGTCCGCGGCGTTGCATTTTTGTCCTTTTTCATCTATAATACGAGCGCCGGCCAAAAAAAGGCCGCCGCCCGCCGCCCCGCGCCGGCGGGGCCAAACCAAAAAACAAGCCCGAAAGGAACGACCGACATGGACGACCGCACCTGGACAAAAGTGACCGCCCGCGGCAAAACCGAGGACCTGGAGGCCCTCTGCGCCGTGATGTGCCTGGTGGACCCGGGGCTTATGATCGAAGATTACAGCGACTTTTCGCTGTGCGGGATGTACGGCGAGCTCGCGGACGAAAAGATCCTGTGCGCCGACCGCACCCGGGTGTCGGTGTCGCTCTTTGTCCCTCCGGAAAAACCGCTGCCCGAGCGCCTCTCGTTTTTGCGGGAGCGCTTTGCGGCGGCGGGGCTGGACGTGACCCTCGACTGCGAAAACCTCTGTGAGGAAGACTGGGCCGAAGGGTGGAAAAAGTACTACAAACCCGTGCGCGTCGGCCGTCTCTCCATCGTCCCCGCCTGGGAGGACTATACCCCCGCGCCGGGCGAGGTGATCGTGCGCATGGACCCCGGCATGGCCTTCGGCACCGGGACGCACGAGACCACCCGCCTGTGCCTGCGGCTGATCGAAGAGGAGATCCGCGGAGGCGAAAAGGTCCTCGACGTCGGCTGCGGCAGCGGCATCCTCTCCATCGCGGCGGCCAAGCTCGGCGCCTCCCTCTGCCGCGCCTACGACATCGACCCCGTGGCCGTCGGCGTCGCGCGCGCCAACGTCGCGGACGCCGGGGTGCGCGACGTCGTGTGCGGCGAGAGCGACCTGCTCGCCGGCGTCGATCGCTCGGTCGCCCCCTATGACTTTGCGGTCGCCAACATCGTCGCCGACATCCTGCGCCGTATGCTGCCCGACACGGGCGCGCTGCTCCGCCCGGGCGCCCGGCTCGCCCTCTCCGGCATCATCGCGGAGCGGGCGGACGAGATCGCGGCGCTCCTGCCCCCGGCGGGCTTCAGGGAGGTGCGCCGCGTCGAAGAAAACGACTGGGTCGCCCTCCTCTGCGAGCGCCTCTGACCCTCTTTTTCCCGTTTGCCCGTCAGCGCCGCGCCGTTTGCGCGCCGGCGCAGCATCCTTTTCCCGTCCGCAGGACAGAAATGGAGAAACGCATGCCCCGCTTTTTTGTATCCGACGCCCCCGCCCCGGACGGGCGGCTCTCCCTGCGGGGGGCCGACGCCTTTCATATCGCGCGCTCGCTGCGCATGGCCGTCGGCGACCCGCTGACGGTGTGCCTGCCCGACGGCACGGTATGTCTGTGCCGCCTGCTCTCGATCCGCGACGACGAGGCGGTGTGCCGCGTCGACGAGACGCGCCCCGCCGACAGCGAGCCGCCCGTGCCGGTGACCCTCTGCTTTGCCTGGTCCAAAGGCGACAAACCCGAGATCATCACCCAAAAGGCCGTGGAGCTGGGCGCCTCGCGTCTCGTCCCGTTCTTTTCGGAGCGGTGCGTCGCCCGCCCGCCCGAGGATCGTCTGCCCCGCCGCGTCGAGCGGCTGCGCCGCGTCGCCGAGGAGGCGGCCGGACAGTGCGGCCGGTCGCTGCTGCCGCGGGTGGACGCGCCCTGCTCCTTTGAGCGGATGCTGGCCGCGGCGACGGAGGAGGGGCTGTGCCTCTTTTGCTATGAGGGCGAGCGCGCCCTCTCGATCAAAGCCGCGCTCGAGCAGGCTCCGACCCCCGCCCGTGTCACCCTGATCGTGGGTGCGGAGGGGGGGTTCTCCGAAAAAGAGGCCGATCTGGCACGCGAGAGCGGCGCCGTGATCGTCCACCTCGGCCCGCGCATCCTGCGCTGCGAGACCGCGCCGGAGGCGGCGCTGGCGGCGATCAGCTGCCGCTTTGAACTCTGACGGAGCCTCCGCTTCGCCGTCTCCTCTGCCTCGCCCCGCTTTTTTTCGCTCCCGCCGACCTCCCGACCGACCGCCCGGCGCGCTCCGCGGCGGACGGCATTGACATTTTAGACAGTTTTGTTATATTCTTTCATGCTTTTTTATGCTTTTTTTCATATTTACTATTGAAATCTGACAAAATATGCGATAGAATATGGTCAGTATCTACAAAATTACTCTGCCCACATTCTGTTCCGGCATGGCGGCCGGTCGGCAGATCGCAAGGAGTTCAATATGTCCAATCGCTTGTTTCAGAGTGTCATCCATCAGATGAAAGACGCCGTCGGCCGCACCATCGGCGTCATCGACGAAAACGGGATGGTCGTCGCCTGCAGCGAACTGCCGCGCATCGGCGAGACCCGGCCCGGCGTGCGCGAAGAGCTGGCCTACGCGTCCGACGTGCTGGTGCTGGACGGATACACCTACCGCTTTGTCCTCTCGGACGTCAAAGGCGACAACGTGCTGTTTGTGGAAGGATCGGACAAAGAAGCCGAAAAGATCGCGGCCATGCTCTCCATCGCCCTCGGCAATATCAAAAAGCTCTATGACGAAAAGTACGACCGCGCCTCGTTTATCAAAAACATCATCCTCGACAACATCCTGCCCAGCGACATCTATATCAAGAGCAAGGAGCTGCGCTTCCCCGCCGACGTCAACCGGGCCGTCCTGGTCATCAAGTTCGGCGACCGCACCGACCTGCTCCCCTACGAGATCCTCTCCACCATGTTCCCCGACAAGACGCGGGACTTTATCGTCTCGGTCAGCGAGCAGGACATCGTACTGGTCAAGGAGATGGCCCCCTCGGCGGACCTGCTCCGCGACGCGGAAGGCCTGGCCGCCTCCATGTACGAGACCCTGACCACCGAGTTCTACGCCCGCCACGTCGCCATCGGCATCGGCTCGGTCGTCTCTACCTTAAAGGACCTCTCCCGCGCCTACAAAGAAGCCCGGATCGCCCTGGAAGTCGGAAAGGTCTTTGACAACGAAAAGGCCTACGTCAGCTACGAAAATCTGGGCATCGGCCGTCTGGTCTACCAGCTGCCGACCACGCTGTGCGAGATCTTTCTCGCCGAGGTGTTCAAAAAAGGGTCGCTCGACTCGCTCGACCACGAGACGCTGGCCACGGTGCAGAGCTTTTTTGAAAACAACCTCAACGTCTCCGAGACCTCCCGCAAGCTGTTCGTCCACCGCAACACGCTGGTCTACCGGCTGGAAAAGATCCGCAAACTGACCGGCCTCGATCTGCGCGGTTTTGAGGACGCCGTGACCTTTAAGGTCGCCCTGATGGTCAAAAAATACCTGACCAGCAAACCCGCCAAGTTCTGATCTGACAAAATACGCGCCCCCGTCCGTTTAGGATGGAAAAAAGAAAGAAATTCCGGCGTCCGGAGCGTTCCGTGCGCCGGAATTCCCGCTATTGACGGCCTTTGCCGTCCGCTTTGCGCTTCCGGCGCTCTCGGGAGAAATGACATGAAACGCTTGCTTTTTCGCTCTTTGTCCTCGGCTCTGCTGCTCTTGTGCATGCTGTTTTCGGCCGGGTGTACGACCGTCGTGCTGCGCCCGCCCGTCTCCACCGTCGCCGTCACGGACGAAAACGGCGAGACGCTGCCCGCGCTGTCCGAGGTCGCCGACGACCCCGCGCGCTTTGCCGAGGTGCTGCGCGCCTACGCCGCGTCCGACCCGCCCGACGTGCGGCTCTCGTCCGTGTCGGACGTGCTGCGCTCGTGGGGGCTGACGCACTTTTCATACGACAAATTCTATGCCCTCGAGCAGGTCTACCGCCGCTACTACGTGCGCGAGACGCCGTCCGTGTATGAGACGGTCGCCTCGCTCGGCGCGCTCCTGGCCGACTGCGCCGAGGCCGGGATGTTCGATCCCGCCGACGGCACGGCCCTGACCGACTGGCTCATCGCCTGCTACCAGGACGCCGTCGGCGACAAATACGCCGCCTACTTTGATCCCGAGAGCTTTCGCAACTTTACCTCCGAGACCTCCGGCTCCTTTTGCGGCATCGGCGTCAGCGCCCTCTTTGATCTGGAGGACGGGACACTGGAAGTGACCATGGTGCTGCCCGGCACGCCGGCCGAGGCGGCGGGGATCCTGCCCGGCGACCGCATCACGGCCGTAGACGGGGAGTCCATCGCCGACCTCGGACAGCAAAACAGCATCTACCGCATCCGCGGCGAGGAGGGCACCGCCGTCACCCTGACCGTCCGCCGGGGCGAGGAGACGCTCACCTTTACCATCATCCGCGCGCCCATGACCGACGTCTCCGTCTACGACCGGATCATCGAGGAGAGCGGTCACACCCTCGGCTATGTCATGATCACCTCCTTTGAGACCGCCACCACCGCCCAGTTTATCGAGGCGGTCGACCGCCTGGTCGAGGCGGGCGCGGAGGGCTTTCTCTTTGACCTGAGGGCCAACGGGGGCGGCACGCTCGAGTCCGTCTGTCAGATGCTGGCCTACCTGCTGCCCGACGGCGATATCGCCTCCATGAGTTACCGCTATACGTCCGACGTGGACGTCATCCGCTGCGAAAACGGCCGTCTCTCGGGCCTCACGGCGCAGCCCATGGCCGTGCCGGATCACCGGCTCTCCCTGCCCATGGTCGTTTTGTGCAACGCCTACACCGCCTCGGCGGCCGAGCTCTTTACCTCCGCTCTGCGCGACTACGACGCGTGGGGGCTGGCCGACGTCGTCACGGTGGGCGTCGCCACGTACGGAAAGGGCACCGCCCAGTCGACCTACCGCTTTGGCGACGGATCGGCCATCACCATCTCGATCGCCTACTACCAGCCGCCCTGCGGCGTCAACTATGAGGGCGTGGGCGTGATCCCCGACCTCGTCGTCGAGATGCCGGAGGAGCTGTCCTACTACCATCCCCAGCGCCTGACGCCCGAGCAGGACCTGCAGCTCGCGGCCGCCGTCGAAAACCTGGTCGGGCGGCTGAGTGACGCGCCGTGAAGACGCTGCGCCGCGTCGGGCTCTCGCTGCTCGCCGTTGTCTGCGTGCTGTCGACGGCGGCTGCGGTGACCTTTGGCCTCTTGTGGCGAAATGTCAAAGCCGACCTCGACGCCTACGCGGCCTCGGAGGAGATGTACGACC
>JAGDBW010000153.1 GCA_017958845.1 Clostridia bacterium
AAGAGCGAAAAGCACGTGCTTTTCGCTCTTTTCGGCGCTTGCGGGCCGAGGGTGGTCGGGGCGTCGCTCGTCCGGGGATCAGCCCTGATGCCGGGAGAGGTACTCGTCTACCTTGGCGCGGGCGAGGCGGGTGATCTTTTCTGTCGGGTAGGGCGAGGTCTCGCCGCCGTATCCCCACAGAAAATAGCATCCGTCGTCGGTGCGGTAGAGCTTTTCTTCGTAGCCGGCGGGGTCTCCCCACGTTCCTCTGACGGTCGAGCAGACCACTTCGGACGCATCGGTGTCGTAGGTTTTCTTTCCGATCTTTTGTTTCATGACGGTCTCCTTTTGGATGTATATGGGTAGGTTGGTCATTTTTGGCGGGTTTTATACACCTCAGACAGCTTTGCCGCGGGAGGAGGTGCGGTTTTCGGGTTTGATCTCTCCGGCTTTGAGCAGGGCGAGGCGGGTCATCAGGGGGCCGAACAACTCATAGATCAGCACCCCCATGAGGGTGATGTTGCGGATCAGGTCGCCGCTGCCGAGCGCCTTGGCCTGCAGGGACATGCCCAGAGCGACCCCCGCCTGCGGCAGGAGGGTCACGCCGAGATAGCGGCGGACGGAGGGGTCGCACTTCATCAGCGACGAGCCGAGGCCGGCGCCCAGCATCTTTCCGGTCGAGCGGGTAAAGATGTAGATCAGGCCGAGCAGGATCACGACCCCGGAGGCGAACACGGAAAAATCCAGCTCCGCGCCGCTGAGCACGAAGAACAGCACCAGCACCGGCGTCGCCCAGCGCTCGCAGCGCTGCATCAGCTCCTCCGAGAAGTCACAGACGTTGCAGAAGACGGTGCCGAGCATCATGCAGACGAGCAAGGGAGAAAAACTGACGGTGACGCGGCCGACGGGGATGCTGACCATGGAGAAGGCCACCGTGAGCAGCACAAAGGTGACGGAAATGGCCAGCCGCTTGCTGCGCGACTCGAACAGGCGCTCGCACCAGGAGAACAGAAACCCCATCAGGGCGCCGAGAAGCAGCGACAGCAGGATCTCGAGGATCGGGTTGAGCACCATGGCGAGGACGTCGAGGTGACCCGTCTCCATGGTGGAGGCGACGCCGAAAGAAACGGCGAAGATGATCAGACCGATCGCGTCGTCGAGGGCGACGACGGGGAGCAGGATGCGTGTGACCGGGCCTTCGGCTTTGTACTGTCGGACGACCATCAGGGTCGCGGCGGGCGCGGTGGCGGCGGCGATGGCGCCGAGCACCAGGCAGACGTAGAGCGGCAGATCGGGCCAGAAGAGAGCGCGGCAGAGGAGCAGCACCGTGTCCACCAGGATCGTGGCGGTGAGCGCCTCACAGATGGAGACGACGATGGCCTGACGGCCGACGTGTCTGAGCTCGGAGACGCGAAACTCGTTTCCGATCGAGAAGGCGATGAAGCCGAGGGCGGCGTCGCAGATGATCTTGTAGTGCGAGACGTTTTCGGCTGTGTTGAAAAAGACGCCGGAGACGCCGATGTGCTCGAACAGCAGACCCAGAACGGACGGGCCGATGAGGATGCCGGCCGCCAGGTAGGCGGTGACGGCGGGCAGGTGAATGAGTTTGGCAATGCGGGACATGAGCAGCCCCGCCATCAGGGCGATGGCGAGCTGGAGCAGGATCGTGACCTCCGAGTTGATCGAAAGGGAGAACATGTGCGGGGCACCTCGGTTCTATGATGGGTCTCTCCCGGAAAAGGCGACGGGGACCGGGGAGAAACGGAATAAATGACACTTTTAGTATAGCGGGTTTCCTGTGAAAAGTCAAGTTTTTTGTGTAAGAACGACAAAATAAGACACTGCCTTTTGTGCAAACAGCATCAAAAACAAGCGGAGAGCAAAGGGGAGCCGAGAAGCGTCGGCGGGACTATAACAAACAGGCGAAGACGCCCCCGACGGACAGGAGGAGAAAGGCAGAAAAACGGCGGGACCACGCGCGGCGGCGGGGACGAAAAGAAAGATGCGGCGGCGGTCTCGGGCCGCCGTCGCATACGGGCAAAGGATCGGGCAGAGCCGATGCGGTCAGTTCTTCGCCGTCCCGGCCGGGGACTCGAACAGCTCCGCCACGACCTCGAGGTCCCGGCGGATGGCGAGGTGCTGCGGGCATTTGGTCTCACAGGCGCCGCAGCTGCGGCACACGGAGGCGAAGGTCTCGGGCTTGCCGGACAGGTAGCGGGCGCGGTAGGCCTCGGTGTGGCCGTGCATGGCTTCTTCGTTGGAGATCGCGAACGCGCGCGGGATATCCACGCCGAAAGGACACGGCATGCAGTAGCGGCAGCCGGTGCATCCGTTGCGGACTCTGGCGCGAATCTGCTCCACGACGGACGAAACCCCCTGCATTTTTTCTTCTGTGAGGGGGGTAAAGTCGGAAAACGTGCGGAGATTGTCACGGACCTGCTCGGGGGCGGACATACCGGAGAGCACCACCTTGACGCCCGGGTGGGTGGCGACCCAGGAGAGCGCCCAGTTGGCGAGGTTGCGGTCGGGGTCCAGCGCGGCAAAGGCCTCGTGTATCTCGTCGGGAAACCGGGTGAGACTGCCGCCGCGGATGGGCTCCATGACCACCACGGGAACGCCGCGCTCGACGGCGAGGGCGTAGCCCTTGTCGCCGGCCTGGTTGTCGGTGTCCATGTAGTTGTACTGGATCTGACAGAACTCCCACGGGTAGTGGCAGAGGATGCGCTCAAAGGACTCGTAGTTGTCGTGGAAGGAGAAGCCGAGATGACGGATCCTGCCCTGCCGCTTCCACTCCTCGCACAGGCCGATCAGGTCGAAGGCCAGCACCTTGTTTTCAAACAGATCGCGGTTGAGGCAATGGAGCAGGTAGAAGTCGAAATGATCGGTCTGCAGGCGGCGCAGCTGCTCCTCAAAGATCTCGACGGCACGCTCGCGGGAGGTGACGGCGGGGGTGGGGAGTTTGGTCGCCAGGTAGAAACTGTCGCGGGGATAGCGGCTCAGGGTGCGGCCCAGGAACTTTTCGCTTTCGCCGCCGTGGTACATCCAGGCGGTGTCATAGTAGTTGACGCCGGCTTTCATCGCCTCGTCGATCATGGAGGCGGCGGTGGCCTCGTCGATGGAACCGTCCGGCAGGGTGGGCAGACGCATGCAGCCGAAACCGAGCAAAGAAACTTTGTGGCCGGCCATTTCTCGATAGGTCATGTGTGTGTTCCTTTCTTGTGTGGGGTGGCGGCGGGTGGGATCGTCGGACGGCGCGGAACGTCATCCTGTGTCAGAGGCGGGTCGCGAAAGCGAAGATGACGTCACGTTTCGGTCGATTTTTTTGAGGGGTTTTGGTCTGTTTTGCTCTTTTTGGGATCGAAAGGGAGCAGGGCGGACATATCGACCGTCTCGACGCCGGGGCTGCGCGGCTCGTCCGGCAGAGGGAGATAGGCGTCGTCTGCGCCGACCGCGCAGATCAGATCGGAGAGCTGCCGCACCATGTAGGCGGAGAGGTACCGGGCGATCCGCTCGCGGCGGTCGGTCGGCGGCGTGTCCGGGGCATCGGCCGACGGCTCGACGTAGACGCGCAGGTCGTAGACGTCGGGCACGGCGGGGTGGTGGGAGAAGGCGCCGGCGACGACGTAGAGGGTGGTGGCCGGGTCGCAGGCGATGATCCGCGGGGGGGCGTCCTCTGCGCTCGCGGCGTGATAGGCGGGCGTGCGGGCGCGCCAGAGCGGATCGGCGACCTCGTCGGTCAATCGGGCAAAGTCGACGTCCGACCCGTCGGGATCGGCGTCGGGCAGACGGAAGTCACGGAGGCGGATGACCGAGACGGCGTCGAAATGATCGGCCAGACGGTCAGCCAGGCGGTCGATCCCGGCCTCATCCGGGCCGTCCAGCGCCACGATGACGCGGCGCAGGTCGCGCAGCATCCCGGCGATCTCGTCGCAGAGCGTCGTGAAGTCGGCGTTCATGGCTCGATCTCCGGCAGGACGGTCTCGCGCAGGAATCCGATCAGCACCGCCGCCGCCCGCTGCTGAGACGCGGTGGTGGGATGCCAGTTGCATCCCGCGGCGTCGGGCAGCACGCCGTCGTGGATGGAAGGCTGGCGGCAGAACAGGACGCGTCCGTCGCCCGCGGCCCGGCGACGCTCGACCAGGTCGCGCTGGACGGGGACGAACGTCTCCTCACACAGGCCGTAGGCCAAGACGACGTGGGCGCGCGGGAAAGCGGCGTGCAGTCTGTCGATCAAGGCGTCGAAGCCGAGGATCAGTTCTTCGGCCGGGCACTTTCCGTTGCAGTCGTTGGTGCCTCCGTTGACGACGATGATCTGCGGCACAAAGCCCGACTCGTCGGCGGCGGACAGGTCGCCCCGCCGGGCGCGGTCCCAGAATTCGGAGAACAGCACGCCGTGCTCGCCGTTGCAGTTGCGGGTGATGCCCTGCCCCGAGACGGAGACGATCTGATAATCGGCCTCCAGCGCCTCGGCGGTCAGGTAGGCGAAGGCGTGGGTGACATCCTCCTCCCAGGTGCGGAAGACGGTGTCGCCCGGGCGGGAATCGGTGCCGTAGCCGCAGGTGAGCGAATCGCCCAAAAAGAGCATCCGTCTCGCCGAGGGCGGCGGGGGCAGCCCGATCGTCGGGGAGACGCCCCATAGTTCCAGATCGGTCAGATACAGCGGCAGATCCCCCTCGGAGACGCGCAGGACCGTCACGGTCACGGGGCGCTCGCCCAGGTCGTCGAAGAGGATGCAGGGGCTCGTCCCGCCCAGAACAAATTTTTGCGTATGGGTATCGCAGGAAACGCGGACGCAGACGGGGGCGCAGGCGTCGGCGCCGACGTAATCGGCAAAGCGCAAAACCAGCCGGGAGGCCGTCACGCGAAGGGCGAAACCGGACGCGGACCAGGACAGCTCCAGTCCGGCGTCGAGCAGGCGGGTGCGGCCGAGGAGTTTGAGATGCGGGCGCAGGTCCCGCGCCGGGAAGACGGTGCGCTGACAGGTCATGACGGACGATCCTTCTTTTCTTCTGTGTCGTTATTTTTTTTCGGGGCGTCGGCGGTCTGTCCGCGCAGCGATGCGCGGAACCAGGCGAGATAGGCCAGGCGCAGCTCCGCCTGCTCGGCCCTCTCGGCGTCGGTCAGCCCCTCCGGAGCGCGGGACTTGCGCCCCAATTCGTTGATGCGGTCGATCTGTTCTTTTGTCATAGCGGCTCTCAGACAGAGATGCGCAGGCCGTCGCGGGCGACCTCGATCCCGAAAGGCGCGACCCGCCGTACGAGCGCGTCGTGGTCGGTATGCATATTTTTGGACATATGGTTGATGAAGACGCGGGCGCCGGGCGCGAGCAGATCCTGCCCGCGCAGGACGTAGCTGAATTCTTCGATGGTGCGCAGGGTGTTGTGCTCAAAGCAGTATTCGTGTCCCTTTTCGTCTCCGAAGGTGCCGTCCAGGATGACGGCGTCATAGCGGAAGCGGCGGAACAGATGCCAGCTCTCGCAGGTGAGCCAGCAGCCGTCGCAGCCCCAGAAGAGGGTCTTTCCTTCGCTTTTGAACACATAGTGGACGGGGCGGTTGGGGGTCAGGTACGCCACCACGTGATTGGCCGCGATCGGCGTCACCGCCAGCCCTCCGACGGTCTGTTCTTCGCCCACGGGCAGGGCTGTGGCGGGCAGGCCCATCTCCGCGAGGCGCTCCGCGTTTTCGGGCGAGGAGTAAAAGACGGCGCCGCCGTCGGCGAGGCGGCGGGCGACCTCACGATCGAAATGGTCGCGGTGCAGGTGGGTGACGAAAACGCCGCGGACGCGCGTGAGATCAAAGCCGGCAAAGGCGGCGGCGTCAGGGAGCGTGGGACCGCAGTCGATCAGGTATTGGCCCGACAGCACGGCGGCCGTCAGATAGCGCCCGTGCGGTTCTCTCGCCCAGTCTTCGGGCTTCCAGTCGGCGGCGCCGGTGCCCAGAAAAAGCAGGTCCATGTGTCGTTTCCTCCGGTGGTTTTGGCCCTGTTTGAAAACGGATGAGCCGGAAATCCGGCTCATCCGTGTACGGTCGATCAATATCTCTTTTTTCTCTTGGCGGCCTGTGCGATGCACAACTGTGTGATGACGCCGAGAAACGCCAGCAGCAGTCCGAGGAAGAGATGGACGCGATCTGCGGAGAGGCCGGAGAAGAAGCGGGCGGGGTCGATCTTGGAGATGAACTCAAACTCGGTGATGCCGAAGAAGACCTTGACCGCCTGGGTGCCGCCGAAGTAGGACACCGCGAAGCAGACCGCGTATTTGAAGAAGAAGATGGAGAGCAGCAACACGACCGCCGCGATGATGATCTGCACGATGAAGTTGTCGGTGAAGGTCGCCGCTTTGACGTAGGCGAAGGCGGTGGCGAAGAGGACGAGCCCCGCTTTGTTGAGGAACAGGAACAGGAACGCGCAGATGATGGCGATGAGGCCCGCGATGATCCACTCGAAGTAGTCGCCCGGCAACTTGACGCCCGCGATGACGGTCAGATGGACGTAGCCGAGCATGCCGATGGCAAAACCTATGTACGCACCGGCGAGGAACATCTGGAGTTTGACCAGCGGGTAGCCGAAGAAGCATTCGAGCAGCCACAGCACGACGATGCCCAGCGACACGTAAACGGCCGCCTCGCCGAGCAGACCGAGGATCTTGTCTTTCATGACGGAGAACTGTGCGCGTATGTCGTTGACGTAGCCGGAGATCTTGTTGGTCACTTCGGTGACCTTTTCGGGGGCGGCGTGGCTGCTTTCGGTGCTTTCGGAACTCTCGGCCGGCGCCTCCGCGGTCGCAAACACGCAGCACACAGAGGTCAAAAGCAACGTCAACACCAGGAACAGCGCCCATTTGGCAGAACGTTTCATGTTTTTTCTCCTTAAGGATTGAAGTGAAAGGGGGAATCTATCTGGAATTTGAGATATGAGTATTATATCATATCCGTTTTGTAATTGCAATGTCGAAAAATATTTTTTTGGAAGGGACGTCTTATTTTTGGTCCTTTTGGCGGCAGGCGGGCGTGTAGCGGCGGTAGAGCTGACGGGCGAGCATGCCCGGGAACTTGACCGTTCCGCACACTTCGTAGTAGCGGCCCTCGCGGGTGGTGAAGAGCAGATAGCCGTGCCGGATGATGTCAAAAAAGAGGACGTCGGAAAAGGAGAAGACGTGCGCCCCCACCGACAAGGAGGACGCCGTCAGGACGAAAGGGGCGTCCTGTTCGATGGTGATGTCGGTGTGGTGGGTGTCGTCGATCTCGATCAGCTGCTGGTGTTCGGCACGCAAAAAGACCGTGTCGGGGTCGGCGTCGGGCAGGTGCTCGATGTAGTCGATCTGCCAGCGGTACCAGTCGCCGATGCTATGATAGGGAAAAGAATCGCTGACCAGCTCTCCGTAGGGGGTGTAGCGGCCGGTCGCGCCGCAGGTACAGGAAAAGGTATCGCCCCGGCCGGTGATGCTCGCCAGGCGGTGACAGACCGGGCAGACGAACAGGGCGAACTCGATGTTTTCGGCCGGGCGTCTGCAGCGGTAGGGGACGTGCGCCTCGGCCTGCACTTCGGCGGCGTCGACCCAGATGTCGCGCGCGATGATCCCGTTGATCTCCTCGGCGGTCATGGCGCTGATCTGCTCCGGCGGATAGACGCCGGCGAACTCGCCCCATACCTTTCCGCGGCGGATCTCGGTGGACCAGTTGGGGTTGGCGTAATAGCCGCCTTTGATGCGGTAGGTGATGAGGGTGCAGCCCATCTTTTTGACCATGGCGCCGGTGGTGTCGGAGAACGGCGAGTTGTAGCCCGAGAGCGTGCGGAAACCCTCGGCGAAGATGGCGACGTTGCTCCCTTCCCTCGCGCGGCGCAGGATCTCGATGACGGTGTTGCCCGCGTTGCGCCCTTTTGGCCGGGGGATGGGATCAAAGTAGCGGCGCAGCATCCGCGGACCGAAACCGCCGCGCAGGGCGTGCTCGCTCATCACAAAGTAGGCCTGCCGCCTGACCGACAGACCCATGAAGATCATGTCGTAGTCGGAGGTGTGGTTGGCGATCATGATGAAGTTGCCCTTTGGGAGCGGGGGGCACTTTGGCGCACGGAAGCCGAAGCGAAAGAACATATACAGCCGGGTGGGAGGCGAAAGGAGCGCCCACACGACGCGGTGGCGCAGGCGGGTGATGCGCGAGACCCTGCGCTTGCGGCGGCGGACGTAGGGGGGCGTGTCGGCCAGCGGCTCGGCGTGAAGATACGCGATAAAGAACCTGGCGAACCGGCGGCGGACGAAGAGCAGATCCCGCGCAAAGGCGAAGAGCATGCACGCGCCGACGAAACCGGCGCCCACCGACGGCAGGATGAACCGCTCGGCGCCGTAGAGGGCGGAGATCCCCCACAGAAGCAAAAAGGTCAGGGAGAGCGCGGACAAAAGAATGAAAGTCCTGAACAGCCAGAAGCGCAGCCAGGTGCGGGGCGTGCCGGCCGGACGACGGACGATCTCGCCGCACACGACGGCGCCGCCCTCCGGGCTGTCGGTGACGGCGCCCTCAAAGACGGGCGAACCGATAAAGCCGGAGCGGCCTTCGCGCAGGCGGATCGCTCCCTCGGACGACGGTTCGAGCCGGATGCGCAGGTGCGACAGTTCGCGCTCGGCGTTGTAGTCCGCGAGGCTCTCCGGCAGGACGTCGACGAGCGTCCGGGCGTCGATGGGCAGCTTGAATTTCATGACTCTTTTTCTTCTTCCGGTTTTTCTTTCGGCGCGGCGAAGCGCACGGCGCCGGGCAGGATCTGCGCTTCGAAGCGCGTGCCCTCCATCATCTCTCCGTCCACGCAGAAAGAGATGGGCTCGGGCGCTTCGACCGTCACGGAGGTGGCTCTCCGGTATGTAAATATGTCACGGGTACGGGGGTCGTCGAGGTGTTCTCCCCTCTTATAGATATTCATCATCCGCAGAAAAGACAGGCGCGAGACGGGGCGCACGAGGGCGACCTCCATCAGGCCGTCGGTGTTGTCCGAGCGGGGCGCGCAGCAGAACGAGCCTCCCACGTAGCGTCCGCAGGAGAGCGTGGTCAGGAGCATCGTGCCGTCGGGATTGAGCACTTCGCCGTCGGCCGTGACGATGCAGCGGGTCTTCATGTTGTGCAAAAAGGCGTGGATGACGCCGGTGGTGTAGGCGTTCCGGCCTCCGATGACGGGTTTTCGCCTCACTTCGATCATGCGGCGGGCGACCGCCGCGTCCAGGCCGAAGTTGGCGACGTTGACGGAATAGCGGTCGTTGACGCGCATGACGTCCACCGGCGCGTCCTGCGCCTCAA
>JAGDBW010000154.1 GCA_017958845.1 Clostridia bacterium
GACGGGGCCGAGGGGCGACGGTCGGCTTTTTGCGGCAATCGGGCGGGGGTTTGAGTCTTTTTTTGCTTTTTTGGCGCGGCGGAGGCGAACGGAACAGACGCGGCGAAAAAGGGCAAAAAGGCGGGTCGAGGGCCGGGGGGCGGCGCTTTTTGGGGGTCCTCGCGGGCAAAAGCGCGGCAAAAAAGGCTTGCAATATCCGCCTGTTTCGTATATAATAATACAGAACTTTCCGGTATCATAAACAGAGTATCACGAGCAGACTCGTATCATACACAGACTTTTGCGGACGTGTCCGGCATATCCGGCCGCCCGCGCCCGCCCGACGAAAGCGGCCCGCGGCGACGCGGCGCGCTCCGATCCACGACGCCCGACGGCGTCGAAAGAGAGGTGTTTTATGCGATCCAAACGACTTTTGTGCGCTCTGCTGGCGCTGATCTTTTGTCTCTCTTCGCTGTTGTGCGCGTGTGAAAAAGACGGCGGCGATCCGACCGCGCCCGCCGTCACGCAGTCCCCGACGGAGCCGTCGTCGGACGCGCCGACCGATCCGCCCACACAGCCCTCCGACCCCGCGACCGATCCTGTGACCGATCCGGCGACCGACCCCGCGTCGCAGCCGGCCGAGCCGCCGCGCGTCGTCATCAACGAGATCTGCGCCAAAAACAGGGGCGCCCTGCTCGCGCCGGACGGGATGGACCACGACTGGATCGAGATCTACAACGCCTCCGACCGGCCGGCCGACATCGGCGGCTGGATGCTCTCGGACAGCGAGAGCAACAAGAGCAAATTTGTCTTTCCCGCCGGGTGCGTGATCCCGTCCGGCGGCTTTCTGATCGTCTGGGCGGCCGGCAAAGGCTACATCACCTCCGCGCCGGGTCTCTACGCGCCCTTCAAGATCTCCTCCGACGGCGAGACCGTGGTGCTCTCCGACCCCGCCGGGCTGACCCGGGACCTCGTCGCGGCGCCCGCCCTGTCGGCGGGCAGCGCCGAGATCGGCTGGGCGCGCACCGAGGACGGGGGCGAGACGTTTGCCCTGTGCTTTGTGACCCCCCTCGCGACAAACGAGGGCTCGATCTACCATCTGCCGACGGACCTGGTCTCCATCTCGGCCCGGAGCGGCTTTTATGCCTCGGCCTTTGACGTGACGCTGGACGTCCCGGACGGCTATGCCCTCTGGTATACCACCGACTGCTCCGACCCCACCACCTCGGCCACGGCCGTCGAGTGGGCGGGCGAGCGCGTCCGCGTCACCGACCCCTCCGACGGACCGGTGCACTACGCGCAGATCAACGTCTGCAACGCCTCAAACAGCGACATCTGGTGCCCGGACAAGATCGACCAGTGCTTTGTGCTCCGCGTGGCGGCCAAGGACGCGGACGGCAACGCGACGCCGGTGCTGACCCGCTGCTACTTTGTCGGTTTTGACCAAAAAGACGGCTACGAAGGCCTGCCCATCGTCTGTCTGACGGCCGACCCCGACGGCCTGTACAGCAAAAACGGCGGCCTGCTGGTGCTCAACCAGGGCGAGTCCGCCTGGGGCGCCACGGTCCACGACGGCAAGGAGTGGGAGAGACAGACCAACTTTACCATGATCTCCCCCGACGGCGAGTATCTTTTTGACCAGGAGGTGGGCATCAAGGTGCGCGGCACCTCGACCCGCGGCGCGGTGCAGAAGAGTCTCAACGTCTACGCCCGCTCTGCCTATGACGGAAACGGCGCGTTTGTCTATCCGCTCTTCGGCGACACCCGCACCCGCAGTCTGATCCTGCGCAACGACACCGCCGCGAGCCACACCTTCGGGCAGGGGTATCTGCAGGATCTGGTGGCCGACCGCGATATCCTGACCCAGCGCAGCATGACGGTCATCGTCTTTCTTGAGGGCGAGTACTACGGTCTCTACACGCTCTACGAGCGTTTTTGCGAAAAGTATGTCGAGGACAACTACGGCGTGGACGAGGACAACGTCTGGACCGCCAAGAAGTTTGCCGGCAGCTGGGGCGCCGAGTTCGACGCGCCGGGGTGCGAGCCGGGCGACCCGGGCTGGATGGCCGCGATGACCGACCTCTATGACACCCTGGCCTACATCGGCAGCCACGATATGTCCGACCCCGCCTGCTACGCCTACGTGTGCGAGAGGATCGACATGACCTCGCTGATCGACATCCTCTGCGCCCAGTTGTATCTCGGCAACGTGGACTTTTCGCTGGCGCAGAACGTATCGGCCTGGCGCGCCATCGAGACAGACCCCTCCAACCCCTGGGCCGACGGGCGCTGGCGCTTTGTGATGTACGACCTCGACTTTACCCTCAACTGCTCGGGCAAGGGGCTGACCTTTACCGCGGCTTCCAACCCCTTTACCGACCAGCAGCCGTGGGCGGGCGGCGGTTTTCTCGACTTTCAGATCAGCACCAACTACTTTGTCCGTACCGGCCCCGGCACGGTCAAGGCGAGCGGCACCCGCATCAAGTACAATTTTGCGACCAAGATGATGCAGAGCGAAGAGTTCCGCCGGCAGTTCGCGCTCACCTTCCAGGATCTCGGGAACATCAACTTCGATCCCGACCGGGTCAAGGCCGAGGC
>JAGDBW010000155.1 GCA_017958845.1 Clostridia bacterium
ACGAGGGGGGGTGCGATTTTTTTCTTTTTGTCCCTCTCGGGGAGGACGCGCGGGGTCGGGGCGCCGGCCGGGAGACGTCCCGGGGAGCGACCGGCGGCGCTCCGCGGGACGGGCGTCAGATGCGGGGCGCTTCGAGCCGGGTCTTGTGTTCGGCCAGCGCTTTGCGGATGCGTTTGGACTGGTCGAGCAGCGGGCCGATGGAGTGGTCGTGGTTGAGCGTGTCGATGATGAGGGCCACGAGCTTGCACATATTGACCTCCGCGTACCACTCGCGGGTCAAGAGCTGCGGGGTGCGGTAGATGAGGTTGGTGGTGAAGATCTTGGTAAACAGGCCCTCCTCGTAGGCGCGGTCCATGTTTTCCAGCCCGTTGGAAAACAGGCCGAAGGTAGCAAAGACGAAGATGCGGCGGGCGCCTTTTTCTTTGAGCTGGGTGGCGACGTCGACGACCGACTCGCCGGAGGAGATCATGTCGTCGACGATGACGACGTCCTTGCCGCGTACGTCGCGGCCGAGGTACTCGTGGGCTTCGATGGGGTTCTTTCCGTTGATGACGACCGAATAGTTGCGGCGTTTGTAGAACATGCCGAGGTCCAGACCGAGGATGGCGCTGTAGTACATACACTTGCCCATCCCGCCTTCGTCGGGTGAGATGATGATCATGTTGTCCTGGTCGATGCGGATGTCGGGGTAGGTGCGGATGAGGGCCTTGATCATCTGGTAGCTGGTGCGCATGTTGTCAAATCCGTGGAGGGGGATGGCGTTTTGGACCCGCGGGTCGTGGGCGTCAAAGGTGATGAAGTTGGAGATGCCCATCCCGACCAGCTCCTGCAGCATCGAGGCGCAGTCGAGGGACTCGCGGCCGGAGCGTTTGTGCTGGCGGCCTTCGTAGAGCATGGGCATGATGACCGAGACGCGCCGTGCTTTGCCTCCTATGGCGCCGATGATGCGCTTGAGGTCCGCGTAGTGCTCGTCCGGCGACATGGGGACGGTCATGCCGTACATCTGGTAGGTCACGCCGTGGTTGAAGCAGTCGCAGAGGATGTAGACGTCCTTTCCGCGCAGGGAATCGCGGACCATGCCCTTGGCTTCTCCGCTGCCGAAGCGCGGGCAGGCCGCCTCGGTCAGAAAGCTGGTGTCGGGATCGTGGCGACGCCACTCCTGCAGATAGGCGTCCACCTGCGAGACAAAGTCCTCGCACCCTCTCATCCCGATAACGCTGAGTTCGCCGACGATCTGTTCGTTCATGGATCTATCTCTCCCTTTTTACTTTTGAGTCGAGGCGGGGGCTTCGATCTGGTGCACGCAGGTGTTGGAAAGCGAGGGATCGAGGGGTGCGGGCGCCGCCCAGCGGACGCCGCGCCGGATGATCTCCTGCACCAGAGGGTGGTGGAAGGAAGCGCAGGTCTCGTGACCCGGGTGGAAATAGAAGACGCGGCCGAGTCCGCACGTCCACGTACAGCCGCCGCGGAAGAGGTTTCCGTCCTCATACCAGGTGCCGAAGATCACGTCGTCGGGACGGGGGATAAAGAAGGGCTCGCCGTACATCTCTTCGAACAGCTCGAAGTGAGACGGCAGTCCGGCCGCGATGGGGTGGGTGGGCGCGAGGTTCCAGACGAGGGCCTTTTGTTCCCTGCCCCACGTCAGGTTGCCCGTCGTGCCGAGGATGGCGCGGAAGGGCTTGCTGTGGTGGGCGGAGTGCAGGGCGACGAAGCCCATGCCGGCATAGACGCGGCGGCGGATGCGCTCGACGGTCGCGTCATCGACGTCGGCGTGGCGCATGTGTCCCCACCAGACCAGCACGTCGGTGTCGAAAAGCACCTCGTCGGGCAGGCCGCAGGCGGGCTGGTCGAGGGTGGCGGTGCGGATGGTCAGCCCGGAGTCGACGGACAGAAAGTCGCGGACGGCGACGTGGATGCCGTCGGGGTACTGCGCGCGGGCTTCGGGGTCGTTCTTTTCGTGCGTGAATTCGTTCCAGACGGTGACGCGGATAGCCATATGGATCTCTCCCTTTTTCTTTTGTATACGGTCTCGCTGTCGGAGGCGGGGGAGGCGCGGGGTATGCGCAAATCGGGCGAAAAGATGTCTGTTTGTTTTTTATTTTGTATTATTATTGTATATCTCTTTCTTTTTTGTGTCAAGTGCACAGCCGCCAAAAAATGCGGCGGGGGCGAGGCGGGTTTTCTGTACATTGTGCCGAATCACACTCTCCGCGGAAAGGCATATACTGTCATTATCACGACGCAGCGGCCGACGCGGCCGACTCCATCACGAGCGCCGCGGCCGACGCGGCGGGAAAGGAAGCATGATGGCAACAAGCGATCTCAACCCCCCGATCGGCTGGATGACGGTGCGCACGCTGACGGCGGGCGGCGCTCTGCCGCTGGCGGGCGTCAACGTCACCGTCACGGGCAACGATCCCGGCAACCGGGAGGTCGTCTTTGACACTCTGACCGACGCGAGCGGAAAAACGGAACGGCTCCCCCTGCCCGTCCCGGAAGCCGAACTCTCCGAGACGCCCGGCAACCCCGCTCCCTACGCGACCTACAACGTGCTGGTCCAGACGCCGGGCTACTATATGCACGAATCGCGGGCGGTGCCCGTGTTTGAGGGGATCACGTCCATCCAGACCGTGGAGATGATCCCCCGCAGCTTTGCCGGAGACAGGACGGCGGCGCCCGCTCTGCCCGCGGAGGATCCCGACCGTTTCTTCGGCGGGAGCGGGCAGCTCTGAGCAGCGCGGGGCTCGCCGGACGGCCGGCGCCGGGGGCGAAACGGGCGGGGGCGCGGACGGCGGGTGTTCCGGGGACTGCTGTTTGCTTTTTTTTGATTGTTTGAGCGAGGAGGAGACGCATGGCCATCGAGCCGACGATACCCGACAGCATCACCGTGCATCTCGGTCCGCCGGACCGGGAGGCGCCCGACGTGACGCTGAGCTACACCGACTATCTCAAGAACGTCGCGTCGAGCGAGATCTATCCGACCTGGGAGGAGGAGGCGATCCGCGCCAACGTGCTGGCGCAGAATTCCTTTGCGCTCAACCGGGTCTATACCGAATACTACCGCAGCCGCGGGTATCCCTTTGATATCACCAACGATATCGCGCGGGACCAGTCCTTTGTGTACGGGCGGGACATCTTTGAGAACGTGGGGCGGATCGTGGACGAGAACTTTGACACTTACATACGGCGGCCGGGGGCGGTCGAGCCGCTCTTTGCCGCCTATTGCGACGGGGTGGAGGTGGTCTGCGACGGCTTTTCGCAATGGGGGTCGCAACAGCTGGCCTCCGAGGGGCTGTCGGCCGAGGCGATCCTGCGGCGCTACTTTGGCGATATCGAGCTGGTGCGGGACGTGCCGGTGGGCGGCTCGGTCTCCTCGGCGCCCAAGGTGCCGCTGCGGCTGGGCAGCATCGGGCCGAACACGCAGCGGCTGCAGGTGCGGCTCAACCGGATCTCCACGGACTTTCCCGCTATCCCCAAGATCTATCCAGCCGACGGCGTGTTCGGGCCGGAGACGGAGGCGGCCGTGCGGGCGTTTCAGCGCACCTTTTCTATGACCGAGGACGGCGTGGTGGGCAGCGGGACGTGGTATCGGATCAACGCGATCTATACCGCCGTCAAACGACTGGCGGACCTCAACTCCGAAGGATTGCGGCCGGAGGAGGTGGCGACCCAGTTCCCCGAAGCGCTCCGCCGCGGCTCGTCGGGGGTCGCCGTGCGGGCCATGCAGTACTATCTGTCCTACGTGGGCCGCTTTGTCGATACGGTGCCGACCGTGACGGCGGACGGGGTGTTCGGGCCGGAGACGGAGCGCGCGGTGCGCGCCTTTCAGGAGACGTACGGGCTGACCGTCGACGGGGTGGTGGGCGAGCTGACCTGGGACGCGCTGTACCGCGTGTATCTGGGGATGGTGGAGAGTATCCCGCTCTACTATCGGGAGGGGGTGACCGTCCCCTTTCCCGGCGTCATCATCAAGATCGGGACGGAGGGAGAGAGCGTGCGGCTGCTGCAAAACTATCTCAACTATATCGCCGCGACCTTTTCTGAGATCCCGCGGGTCAGCGTGACCGGGTATTACGGCACGGCGACGGCGGCGGCGGTGGACGCCTTTGTGCGCTTGTTTGGCATTACGGCTCTGCCGGGGGTGGTGGACAGCATCGTCTGGAACGCGATCACCGACGTCTATGACGACCTGTGGGTGGGCAACCGCGTCTCCGACGGACAGTATCCGGGGGTGTTGGGAGCATGAGTTTTCGCCTTGAGGACCGGGCGGCCGCGACGCGGGCGCTGCAGGGGTATCTGTATGAGTTGAGCCGCCGTTTTCCGTGGATGCCGGTCGTCTATCCCGACGGGGCGTACGGCGAGCGCACGCGGGAGGCCGTGCGGGTGTTTCAGGAGCATTTCGGTCTGCCGACGACGGGCGTGACCGACCGGCTGACCTGGGAGAGGGTCTACCGCGTCTATCGGGAGACGATGGACTATCGCACCCGGCACGCCGACCCGTCGGTGGGCTATGCCGATCTGCCGCTCGCCATCGGCTCGCGGGGCTACGCGGTGCAGCTGCTGCACGCGGCGCTGGCGCAGCTCGCCGACCACTATGAGACGCTCCCGGCGCCCGCGCCTTCTTCGCTCTTTCAGTACTCTTCGGCCTCCTGCGTGGCCGCCCTGCAAAAGATCTATCGGCAAAAACAGACGGGCAAGGTGGACGCGGCGCTCTGGAACCGGATCTTTGCGGATCTGGCGAGCAAGCAGGCCTGCGACGCGGAAAGAAAAGACGGCGCGGGCTATCCCGACGTATACGATCCGACGGACGGATAGACGGATCGGAGGGAGCGGGGCGCGGTTTTTTGGGGGGGCGGGTC
>JAGDBW010000156.1 GCA_017958845.1 Clostridia bacterium
CGCCTACGCCGATCCCGCCTACTCGGCGGCTCTGCTGCGCTACCTGCACAGACAGGCCGACGCCTCCGGTCTCTTTACCCTCCGTCAGACGCCCGTCTCCGAGGGGCCTCTGCCCGACGGTTTTCCCGCATCCCCGCGGGCGACCGGTCAGGAGGCCGCGCAGACGCCCTCCGATACACCCGCGGCGGCGGACGGCTCCGCGTGCCCGCCCCTCTCCTCCGATCCCGCGTCTGTCCGACCGACCGGAGCGTCCGACGACAACCAAAGTTTACAAAACGATCTTCTCCCTCCGCCACCCCCCGCCGTGTCCGCTCCTTTTGCGACCGACGCGCCTGCTCCGACCGAGCAGCCGTCCGCCGCGCCGTGGCGCCTGATCGGCGTGGCTTTCGACTGCTATCTGCTGGTGGAGTGCGGAGAGGAGCTGCTCATCATCGACCAGCACGCCGCCCACGAACGCATCCTTTTTGAAGAGATGCTCGCCGCCCGACAGAACGGCCGCATCGCCTCCCAGTCGCTGCTCGTCGGGATCGGGATCCCGCTCGCGCCCGATCTGCTTTCCGTTTTGCTCGACCAGGAGGCGGACCTGCGCTCCCTCGGCTATACCTTCCGAGTCGAAGACGACCACACCGCGACGCTCACCGAGATCCCCTCCGATATGACCCCCGACGCGGCCGCCGCCTTCTTTTCCGAGTTGGCGCAGCAGATGGCGTCGTGCGGCGCCGAACCGTATCTCTGCGACCAAAAGCGCCGTGAGCGCACCCTCTCCCAAATGGCCTGCAAAGCCGCCATCAAAGGCGGCCGCACCTACGACCACGCGCACCTTTTGTGGCTGATCGACCGCCTGCGTGAGTTGCCGGACATCACGCTCTGTCCCCACGGCCGCCCCGTGGCGGTGCGTCTGAGCCACCGCCAGCTCGATCACCGTTTCGACCGCCTCTGAGCGCCGTTTCGCCGCCGCTCGCCCGGTCGCGCCGCTCCCCGCTCTGCACAAAGCGCCGCCGCTCGTCCGCCTCACACGCGAGAGGCGCCCCTCTCTCTCCCGTCTCCCGCCCATCAAAGAAAAAAAGGAACCGCCGCCCGCATGAACGAAAAGAGATTTGAATTGCTCAAGACCGAAGGCCGCGCCCGCCGCGGACGCTTTTATACGCCTCACGGCGTCATCGAGACCCCCGTCTTTATGAACGTCGGCACCAGCGCCGCCATCAAAGGCGCCGTCTCCACCGTAGATCTCTACGAGGTCGGCTGTCAGGTCGAGCTTTCCAACACCTATCATCTCCACATCCGCCCGGGCGACGAGCTCATCTACCGGCTCGGCGGCCTGCACAGGTTCTTTGACTGGGATCGCCCCATCCTGACCGACAGCGGCGGCTTTCAGGTCTTTTCGCTCGCCCAGCTGCGCAAGATCACCGAGGAGGGCGTTTCCTTCGCCTCTCACATGGACGGCACGCGGATCTTCATGGGTCCCGAGGAGAGCATGCGTATCCAGTCGCACCTCGGCTCCACCATCGCCATGGCCTTTGACGAATGTGTCGCCAACCCCTCGCCCTACGAGTACGTCAAACGATCCGCCGCCCGCACCACCCGCTGGCTCCGCCGCTGCCGGGAGGAACTGACGCGGCTCAACGCCCTGCCCGACACCGTCAACCCCCGGCAGATGCTCTTCGGCATCAACCAGGGCGGCACCTACGAGGATATCCGGGTCGAGCACATGAAAGAGATCGCCGAGATGGACCTTGACGGCTACGCCATCGGAGGGCTGGCGGTCGGCGAGGCGACCGAGGTGATGTATCACATCATCGAAGAGGTCGAGCCCCACATGCCACCTGACCGCCCGCGGTATCTGATGGGCGTCGGCACGCCGCAGAACATCCTCGAGGGCGTGCGCCGCGGCGTCGACTTTTTCGACTGCGTCATGCCCAGCCGCAACGCCCGACACGGAAACCTCTTTACCTGGAAAGGAAAGATCAACCTCAACAACGAAAAGTACTTTGACGACCCCCGCCCCATCGAGCCGGGGTGCGGATGCCCGACCTGCCGGCACTACTCGCGCGCCTACGTCCGCCACCTTTTCAAGGCCCGGGAGCTTCTCGGCATGCGCCTGTGCGTGCTCCACAACCTCTACTTCTACAACCAACTGACACAAAAGATCCGCGACGCTCTGGACGCCGACGGGTTCGAAGATTTCTACCGTACCCATATCGAGGCGCTCGGCGCGCGCTGCCGGGACTGACGATCGAGCCAAGAAAGGACGACTATGAAAAACAAAACGATACGCTTCCTCCTCTGGTTGGCGACGGTGACCATCGCCCTCCTCCTCCTTTGCATCACGGCCTCCGCCGAGACCTATGACAACTTCTTTGTCGGCGGCGTCGCCGTCACGACCGAAAACCAAAGCGACATCTTCGGCGACGGTACCGCCTCCTACGATCCGACCACCCTCACCCTGACCCTCCTCGGCTACCGGCACCCCAACGTCCGGCTGATGACCTCCGCCCAGGACCTCGAATATACCTACAGCCTCTATTGGGGCAACGACGCGGACCTGATCGTCGATCTGTCCGGCGATTGTCTCTTTCCGGGCGGCGTCCACCTGGATCGCGGCGCCGTCAACATCCACGACGCGTCGGTCACCTTCGGCGACTACCAGGCCCTGTGCTGCTGCGTCAACATCGACCGCGGCGCCCTGACGGTCAAAAACAGCCGGGTGCAGGTGGATTCCATCGCCTATCTGATGCGCACCTCCTCCGAAAACGCAGCGGCCGTCGCGCCCTTCTACGCCTACCAGATGCTCTGGCAGGACAGCACCCTGATCTGTCAGCCCGCCGCCCGCTCCTACTCGGTCTGCAACGCCCTCCTCTACGCCGTCTCGGACATGCAGCTCGAGCGCACCACCCTGCGCATCGCGCCCAACAATCCCAAGGTCTACTCAGCCCTGTTCTCCCAGAGCGGAAAGATCGTCGCCGCTGACTGTGATTTCTCCATCGCCGGGACGCAGACCGGTCTTTTGTGCGTCGCAGCCGACAATCCATACGGAGACGTGACGACCTATCCGGGTCTGATCGATCTCTCCGGCTCACGGATTATCTTTACCGACGGCTGTCGCTTTGCCGCCGTGACCAAAGCGAGCATCTGCGGCTGTGACGTGGAGATCTATCCGTACGTGGACGCCTTTGTCGTGCAGGGGAGCGAGATCGGAGACAGTATCGTCATCGAGAACAGTACGCTCGTGGCCGCCTACCACACCGATCGGGGCGCGCGTACCGCCTTTTTCAACGGTGCCGGCGATCTGAGCGAGCCGGAGGCGACCTTCGGGCTGTACCTCTCCGACGCCCACCTCATCGTCAAAGATTCCAAAGTCACTCTCAAAGGCTTTGACTGCGCCGTCGCCGCGGGCGGCGACACTTCCATCCACCTGATGGAGGGCAGCGATCTTTCGCTCAACGCCGCGCGGGCGGCGCTGCTGCTCTATTCCTTCCAGCCCACGCCGATCGTCTGCGACGGAGAAACAAAGTTCAGGCAGATCGAACTCTTTGCCGAGTCCCAGCCGTCCGCCCGCGTCGAGGCCTACCTCGCCTCGTACGACGAAGAACGGGCGGCCATGCTTTCCATGCTGGATCTCAAGTTCATCGCAGCCGCCCCGGCCGGCAAGTCGGTCGCCGTCACAGGCGACGCCCCGGCCGATCTGGTCGGGCTGGCCCGCTCGATCTCCGGCGCGTCAAAAGAGCTCTATCTCTATGTCCAAAACGGCCGCTTCGTCTTCGCCGCCAAACCCCATCGCACCTGGGTCCTCCCGGTCGTCCTCTCTGTCGCCGGCGTCGCGGTCGTCCTGACTTTCGTCTTCTTCTGCTTTATATGGAAGGGCAACGTCTTCCGCCGCAAACCCGCCGCCAAGAAAAAGAGCTGACCGCCCCGGCCGCGGCCCGCGCCTCATCGCCGTCCGCGCCGCCCCCGGCTTTCCGCTCCGCCCACCCCGCAAAAAAAGAGCTTACGTTGCCGAAAGCTCTTTTTTTTCGACCGGGCGGCACACGCCCGCCGGTCACGAAAAAACTTCAAATTTGTATCCCACGCCCCACACGGTCTTGAGGATCCACTTGTCCGAGACGCCCTCCAGTTTTTCGCGCAGACGCTTGACGTGCACGTCCACCGTGCGGGAGTCGCCCAGATAGTCAAAGCCCCACACCTTGTCCAGCAGCTGATCCCGCGTAAAGACGCGGTTGCAGTTCGACGCGAGAAAGTAGAGCAACTCCAGCTCCTTCGGCGGGATGTCGATCGGCTTCCCGCGGAGTTTCAGTTCGTATTTCTGCAGACTGATCTCGATGTTGTCAAAGCGGATGATCTCATTGTCCGCGTCGCCCACGTGCGCCTCGTAGCGGCGCAGCACGGCCTTGATCCGCGCGGACAGCTCCTTCATATCAAAGGGCTTGACCACAAAGTCGTCGGCCCCGAGTTCCAGCCCCAGCACTTTGTCAAAGACCTCGCCCTTGGCGGTGACCATGATGACGGGTTTCGAGGAGCTTTCGCGGATCTCGCGGCAGACCTGCCAGCCGTCCTTGCGGGGCATCATGATGTCCAGAAGGACCAGGTCCGGCCCGAAAGAACGAAACAGAGACAGCCCCTCCACGCCATCGTGCGCGCAGCGGACGTCATATCCCTCGTTCTCAAAATACAGTCGCAGGGCTTCGCAGATGTTGACGTCGTCGTCGACGACCAGCAGCTTTTTGTTCATTGTGCCCCTCCGTTTGAGACTGATGTTGCATAGAATCAAGTTCATGTCCATTATACCCGACGCGCCCGCGCTTGTCAAGACCGCCCGCGCCCTCCGTCGATATCCCGACGCCCGCCCGCGCCGCCCCCGGCTCCCGGACGCTCCCCGACGAAAAACGTGTATAAACCGACCGCCCGCGGCATACAATGGACCAAAAAAAGAACCGCGGAGGAACCATCATGCCCGTCCTGCATCGCCGAGCCGCCCGCAACGCCGAGCCCCGTCTGATCCGTTCGCTTGCCTTTGGCACCCTGGGGGGGATCGTCTGCGCATCGCTGTGTCTGCTCGTGTTCTCGCTGTTGTTGTCCCGCTTGTCCGATCCGCGCGCGTGGATGCTGCCGCTGGCGCTGTTTACACAGGCCGCGTCGGCTTTCGCGGCGGGCTATATCGGCGGGGCGACCTACCGCCGCGCAGGCGCCGTCGCGGGGTTGGGCGCCGGGGTCGTCTTCACGCTGCTTTTGCTGCTCAGCTCCTTCTTTGCGGGGGCGGGGCAGGGCGGAGCCGAGTGGCTGCGCATCCTCTGCTATCCCGTATGCGTGCTGCTCTCGGCCGTGGGAGGGATGCTCGCCGCCCGACGGGGCGAGCGTCGCCGCCGCCGTCACGCCTGAGGGCACAGCGCCCGACCTATTTGCCCGGCTTGCCCGACGTGAGCACATCGAGCGGGAGAACTATATCCGAAATACGCCGTTTTCCCCCTCGACCCCCTTGTAAAACACCCAAAACAAAGACCGCGCCTCCTCTTTGGCGCTTCCGTACCCGTCTCCTCGGCGCCCGACCGCTTTCAGTCGGGCGCTTTTTGCGTCGTGTCCCAGCGTTCTCCGCGCTCATGGATGCACGCGCCCAGTCCGCGCAGTTTCTGCGGCAGACGCTCATAGCCGCGTTCGACGGTCGCCACGTCCAGGATCACCGACGTTCCCCGCGCACCCAGCGCGCTGAGCAGCGAGGCCGCGCCCGCGCGCAGATCCGGCGCTTCCAGCACCGCCCC
>JAGDBW010000157.1 GCA_017958845.1 Clostridia bacterium
ATAACCGTGCCCAACGGCGATCTTATGAGCTCCACCGTTACGAATTTCAGCCGCGAAAAGACCCGCCGCATCGACCTTGATTTTAAAATCACCAACGACTGCGACAACGATCTTGCAAGAAGGGTGCTCCTGAAAGCTGCCGAGGACACAAAGGGAGTGTTCAGTCAGCCCGCTCCTTTTGCCAGAATGACCGCCGTTGACGACGATATGTTTATCTTCTCGGTGCGCGCATGGTGCGACAGCGCAAAATACTGGGACGTTTACTATGATCTTCTGGAAAACTGCAGCAACGCCCTCTCCGAAAACGGCATTGACGATCCCGAGGACAGAATTGCCGTAAGAATCGTCAAAGGCGAGGACTAAACCGTTTGTCCGCCGCTCGCGAGCGGCGGACATTTCCATACACCGGCGCGGCGGACCCCCGCCCGCCTCTTTTACAAAAACAGCCGGAAACATCCGGCCGACCGAGAAAGGACAGCCATGAAAGCCATCGTTATCAAAGAAAACGACCGTTCGCTGTGCTACACCGACGTCCCCGATCCGACGCCAAAGACGGGCGAAGTCCTGATCGAAGTCTATGCCGCGGCGCTCAACCGCGCGGACCTTTTGCAGCGGGAGGGGAGCTATCCGCCGCCTCCCGGCTGTCCCCCCTGGCCGGGGCTGGAGGTCGCCGGCGTCGTGGCCGCGACCGGCCCCGACGCGCACCGGTTTTGCGTCGGCGACCGCGTCTGCGCCCTGCTCGGCGGCGGCGGATACGCCGAGTACGTGACCGTCGACGAGCGGATGGTCATGCCCCTGCCCGAGCCGCTCTCCTTTGTCGAGGCGGCCGCGATCCCCGAGGTCTACACCACCGCCTATCTCAATCTCTTCCACGTCGGAGAGGCCAAAGAAGGCGAGACGCTCCTGATGCACGCCGGCGCCAGCGGACTGGCCTCCGCCGTCATCCCGATGGCAAAGGCCGCGGGCCTGCGCGTCATCACCACCGTCCGGGGACAGACCGCGGCGGAGAGCATCGCCGATCTCGGCGCCGATCTGGTCGTGGACACCGAGAGGGAGGACATCGCGGACGTGCTGCGCCGCGAGGAGCGGGACGGCCGCCCCGTCGATCTCACCATCGACTGCCTCGGCGGCGACGCCCTCGGCCGCTCTCTGCCATACGTGGCGCGCGGCTGCCGCTGGATCGTCATCGCCACACTGGCGGGCGACGTCTCGCCGGTGGATTTCCGCAACGTATATGTCAAGAACATCCGTCTCATCGGCAGCACCCTGCGCAGCAAGACCCCGGCAGAAAAGGGAGACCTGCTCCGCGAGCTCGTCGATCGCCTCTGGCCGATCATCCGGGCGGGACGGCTGCGCCCGCGCATCTTCGCCACCTTCCCCCTGCGGGAGGCCGAGGCGGCGCACCGGCTGCTCTACAGCGGCGCCCACGTCGGAAAGGTCGTCCTGACCGTCAAAGAAAACGCGGAGGAGGGATGATCCCGTGAAAACAGAAAGAGAGATCCGACAGATCCTGTTCACCGCCCCCCGCGTCGCTGAGGACCTGACGGTCGGGCGGCGTGACTTTTCGGACATCGCCGCCGACGAGGTGGTCGTGCGCACCGTCCGGACCACCGTCAGCGCCGGCACCGAGCGCGCCAACTATGCCGGGGAGACCGACGTCTCCATCTTCGGCACCCCCTCGCCGTTCCCGCGCGCCGTCGGTTACAGCGGCGCGGGCGTGGTCGAGGCGACCGGCTCCGCGGTCACACACGTCCGCCCCGGCGACCGCGTCGCCACCTTCTGGGGCAAACACGCGAGCTACAACGTCCTGCCCGCCGACCATGTGGTCAGCATCGAAAGCGAAGCAGTCACCTTCACCGACGCGGCCACGGCCTTCATCGCCACCTTTTCGCTCGCCGGTCTGCGCGCGGTGGGGCTGGAGATGGGCGAGTCGGTGCTGGTCATGGGCCTCGGCATCCTCGGCCGCTTTGCCGTGATGCTCGCCCGCGCCGCGGGCGCCTATCCCATCGTCGCCTGCGATCCCAACCCCGAGCGCCGCGCGGCCGCCCTGTCCGGCGGCGCCGACTACGCCCTCGATCCCCTCGCCCCCGGTTTTTCGGAGGAGGTGCGGGCGCTCACCGACGGAGGCGCCCGGGTCGGCGTCGAGGTGACCGGCGTCGGCGCGGGGCTCAACGAGACGCTGGACTGTATGGCACGGCGCGGCCGCGTCTCCCTGCTCGGATGCACCCGCCACAGCGACTTTTCGGTCGATTTCTATCACAAGGTCCACGGCCCGGGCATCACCCTCGTCGGCGCCAACACCGGCTCCCGCCCGGCCTTTGAGTCCTACCCCGGCCACTTTACCCACGTCGACGACATCCGCACGGTCCTCCGCCTCTGCGGCGGCGGCCGTCTGCCGCTCGGCTCGCTCATCACCGAGACCGCCTCGCCCCGCGACTGTCAGGCGGTCTACACCCGCCTGTGCGACGATCCGCGCTTTCCCGTCGGTCTGCAGTTCGATTGGAGCGGCGAGTCATGAAACAGAAGATCAGGATCGCCCAGATCGGCGCCGGCCACGACCACGCGGGCGACGTCTTTAAGACCCTGCGGCGGCTCACCGACGAGTTTGAGGTGGTCGGCTACGCCCCGGTCCCCGAGGACGGAGGGGTGCTGCGCCCCGACTGCTACGAGGGCGCGACCGCCTATGACGTCGATACGCTGCTCTCGATACCCGACCTCGACGCCGTGGCCGTCGAGACCTTTGACCTCGCCCTTGTCCCCTACGCGCAAAAAGCCGCCGAAAAAGGACTCTCCGTCTATATGGACAAGCCCGGCAGCGAAGACGCGGAGAGTTTCGAGCGGATGCTCTCGACCGTCAAAGCACACGGTCGCGTGTTCGGCATCGGCTACCTCTACCGCTGCAACCGGGGCGTGCAGGCCGCCCTGCAGACGGCGAGAGAAGGAAAGATCGGCCGCGTCTACGCCGTCGAGGCGCAGATGAACTGCGACTACACCTACGACAAGAGACAATGGCTCGCCCGCTTCAAAGGCGGCATGGCCTTCTATCTCGGCTCTCACCTGGTCGATCTCATTCACGCCTTCATGGGCGTCCCGGACGAGATCATTCCCTGCGGCACCCGCACGGGCCTGTTCGGCACGACCTCGCTCGACTACGGCTTCGCGGTGTTCCGCTACGGCGACGGCCTGTCGTTTCTCAATGCCGCCATGACCGAGCCGGGCGGCTTTGAGCGCCGCCAGCTGGTCGTCTGCGGCGAGCTCGGCACGCTGGAGCTGCGCCCGCTCGAGTGGTACGTGGACGACACGCGTCTCACCACCGTCACCCGCTCCTGCATCCGCCCCGACCCCGCCGAACTTTACCCCTGGCCGCAAAAAGGCGAGATCACCCGCTCCGCCCCCGCCACCCGCTACGAGGCTCTGCTTCGCGACTTTGCCGCGCGGGTACGAACGGGCAAAATGCCCGACGGCGCATGGGAAAGGGAAGCCCGCGTCCACCGCATGCTCCTCGCCGCCTGCGGCCTCCCCTGCGACTACAAAGCGCCGATCTCCCTCTGACACCCGCCGCCGCGCGCCCGCGCGGCGGCTTCTTTTTTTGCCCGCCGCCCCGCGCGCCCGCTCATTCCGCTCCGCCCCGCCGTGCGTCTGCCCGTTTCGCTCGTTACGGTTCCGCGCCGCCTGTCCCGCCGCTCCGCATCGCGCCCCGCTTTTCTCTCGCCGCGCACCCGTTCCGCCGCCTGTCCCTCTCGTTGCTGTCCCGCTCCGCCCCGTCCCGCCGCGCCGCATCGCACCCCGCTTTTTGCCCGCCGCGCCGCTTGTTTCCGCTCTCCTTTCCCCTCCAACAATCGCCCCACTCAAAAAAAGGCGCGAGCCGCCGCGAGACCGTCTCTGCCGCTCATTTTTCTGCCTC
>JAGDBW010000158.1 GCA_017958845.1 Clostridia bacterium
CCCCCGCCCCGCGCAAAAAACGCCTGCCGCCCTGTCATCATCGGGGCGGCGGACGCATAGCGGCCCGCCGCACCTGACCAGCCCGCCTGACCCGCTGCGCTCCCATCCGCCCCCGCACAGCGTCACTCGCTCAGCCCGTCCGAAAAAACCGTGCGCCGTGTCATCACCGGAGCGTCGGCCGCATAGCGCCCCCGCCCCGCGCAAAAAACGCCTGCCGCCCTGTCATCATCGGGGCGGCGGACGCATATCATAGAGCGAAAAACAAACGTGAGGGAGGCACCCGATGAAAAACATCTTCAAAAGCAGATTTCTCAGCCGCGTCGGCCGCAGGAACATCATCATCGTCGCCGTGGTCCTGCTGCTCGGGCTGGCGGTATACGTCAACTACCGGTGGTTTTACCAGCCTGTGCAGACCGTCGATTACAGCGAGAGCGACATGTCCGCGTCGCTGGCCGCCGCCGACGCGGCGGCCAACCGCGACTACTTTGCCTCGGCCGATCTGAGCCGCCGCCAGAGCCGCGACCAGGCGCTGGAAGTGCTGCAGGCCGCCGTCGACAACCCCGCGGAGGACACCGACGTCAGCGGCACGCTGGCGCAGATCTCGCGCATCGCCGCCGATATGGAAAACGAATCGGCCATCGAAACGCTCGTGTTGGCCAAGGGGTTTGACAAGTGCGTCGCGGTCATCAACGGCGACAAAGCCGCCGTCATCGTCAACGCGCCCGAAGAAGGCCTGCTCCCCACCCAGATCGCGCAGATCTCGACCATCGTCTACGAACAGGCGGGCATCCTCCCCGCCAACGTCACCATCATCCAGAAATAACAGACAGCGCCCGACCGTCTGCCGGTCGGGCGCTGTTTGCGGCGGCCGGGCGTTCTTTCGCCGCGGCGAGGCGCCCCCACACCCGCCGCCCGCCGCTTTTTTTGCGTCTCCGCGTTTGACATTCCCGCGCGCGCGGAGTATAATGACACAAGAAGAACAACAAGGCCGCCTCTCCCGTGTGGAAACGGAGACGGCAAGGAGCGTATATGGAAAAGTATCGCGTCGGCATCCTCGGAGCGACGGGCATGGTCGGCCAGCGGCTGCTGTGCCTGTTGGAGAACCACCCGTTTTTTGACGTCACGGCCCTCGCGGCCGGGCCGCGCTCGGCGGGGCGCACCTTTTCGCAGGCGACCGCCGGCCGCTGGAAGATAAAGACGGCCGCACCCGCCCGCTGCACGAACATGCCGGTCTTTGACGCCGTCTCGGAGATGGAAAAGATCAGGGAGCGCGTCGATTTTGTGTTCTGCGCGGTGGATATGCCCAAAGAGGACGTCTTGGCGCTGGAGGAGATGTACGCCCGGGCCGAAGTCCCGGTCGTGTCCAACAACTCCGCCAACCGCTGGACCCCCGACGTGCCCATGCTGATCCCCGAGATCAACGCCGCCCACATCGCGCTCATCGCCGCCCAGCGCCGCCGCCTCGGCACGCGCCGCGGCTTTGTGGTCGTCAAGCCCAACTGCTCCATCCAGAGCTACGTCCCCGCGCTCACGCCCCTGCGCCGTTTCGGGCTCGAGCGGGTCAGCGTCACGACCTTTCAGGCCGTCAGCGGGGCGGGGCATACCCTCGCGGATATGCCGCAGATCATCGACAACGTGATCCCCTACATCCCCGGCGAGGAGGAAAAGAGCGAGCGCGAGCCCCTGCGCGTATGGGGCACGCCGAAAGACGGCGCTATCGAACTCGCCGCCGCCCCCGTCATCTCGGCGCAGTGCCTGCGCGTTACGGTCAGCGACGGCCACATGGCCGCCGTGTAGGTC
>JAGDBW010000159.1 GCA_017958845.1 Clostridia bacterium
CGGCTCCGGATTGGGTCAAGCGGGACGCTCGCCGCCGCTCTTGACCCTGCGGCGAGCGGATCTGTCCTTTTTGGGCCCGCCGGGTTTTTCGCGCCGCGCCGTTTCCGCCGCGTCGCCTCTCCGCTCTCCCTTTTTTGCTCGTCCGCCCGGCTTTTGCCGCCGCGTCAGCCCGCCCGCGCAGGTTACGCTCCCCTTTCGTCTCTCCGCCCGGCTTTCGCCGCCGCGTCAGCCCGTCCGCGCCGCGGCTTCGCTTTTGCTGTGCCGCTTTGCTTTTTTCGCGCCGTCCTCCGGGCGCGTCGCCCGCCCGCGCCGCGCGAGAAAAGCCCTTGACAGCCCCGCGCGCGATATGTATAATAGTAAGATGGTGAAAGAGGGGCATTTTGGGATCCCGGGCCAAGAAAGAGGGCTCCGCCCCGCACCGACAGACCCACACAGAAAGAGAAAAGCATGAACTACATTTTGCTCGACCTGGAATGGAACCAGGCGTATTTTGAGCAAGCCCAAGCGGTCCAAAAACGACTCAACTGCCGCCTGCGCGGCGAGGTCATCCAGATCGGCGCCATCAAACTCAGCGAAAAGCGCGAGATCTGCGGCTCCTTCAGCACCATCGTCCGCCCCCGCTATTTCAGACGGATGCACCGCCACGTCGCCCAGCTGACGGGCATCACGCAGGAGATGATGGATCGCGGCGCGCCCCTCTCCGAGGCGGCCGAGCGCTTCCGCCGCTGGTGCGGGACCAACGCGGTGCTGCTGACCTGGGGCCCCGACGACGTGCCCATGTTTACCGACAACCTGCGCGCCCACGGCCTGCCCACCGACTGGCTCCCGCCCACCTACGACCTGCAGATCATCTACAACCGCCAGACCGACGGCTCAAGCAAACAGCGCTCGCTCGAGTACGCCATGCAACAGTTTGGCATCGAACAGCACCTGCCCGCGCACGACGCGCTCAACGACGCCTACTTTACCGCCTGCGTAGCGGCCAAACTCGATCTGGCCCGGGGCATCAAAGAATACGACGACCGCCAGGGACAATACCTCGACTGTACCGTCTTCGGCGACGCGGACGTGGGCGAGCGCGGATTTGCCACCTCGGAGGCGGTGCTGCGGGACGCCCGCGTCTCCGATCCCGTCTGCCCCACCTGCGGAAAACCGCTCAAAAAACTCGACCGCCTGCTCCACGCCAAAGGCCAAAAGTACAGTCTGCTCTGCGAGTGCCCCACGCACGGACAGATGATGATGACGCTGCGGCTGGTCCGCAATCTGGACGGCAGCCTGCGCGCCAAACGCATGATCGTGGTGGCCGACGAGGCGACCGTCGCCGCCTACCGTTCCAAACTCGCCGCCGTCGCCGCCGCCCGCACGACCGCCCGCCGCCGCCACCGTTCTCACCGCGGCAAAAAGAAAGCGACCGCCCCGGCCGCCGTCGAACAAGCGCAGGCATAGAGCGCCGCTCCCGCCGCCGCGCGAGCGCCGCAAAAACGTCCCGTCCCCGATCCGCCCGCCGGTCACCGACCGACGCGCACCCCCCGAACAAGTCGCGCGGACCCTCCTTTTTCTTCTTTTCGACGCCGCGACGACCAAAAACGCGAGGCAGATACCGCCTCGCGTTTTTTTGTCGCTTTTTCCGTCCGCTTTTCTTGCCGCCGCCCGCACGTACGACCGCCGCCGTTTTCAGCGCGGCGTTTCTTTTTTTCGGTCGGCGCGGTGGCGCATGGGGTGCGGCGGGCCGGACGGCCGGGAGCCGCGGGGCAGGGGAGAGCGGCGGTTCAGAGCGACTTTTTGATCTTTTGGATGGCGGCCTTTTCCAGCCGCGAGACCTGCGCCTGCGAGATGCCGATCTCCTCGGCCACCTCCATCTGCGTCTGCCCGCCGAAAAAGCGCATACGCACGATGGCGCGCTCCCGCTCCCCCAGCTTGGTCATCGCTTCGCGCAGCGTCAGACTCTCCACCCACTGCTCGTCCCCCGCGTCCGGGTCGGAGAGCTGGTCGATGACGTACACCGAGTCCTCGCCGTCCGAATAGACCGACTCAAAGAGCGAGATCGGCTCGACGATGGCCTCCATGGCGCGGGTGACCGCCTCGCAGGGCTCGCCCAGACGGGCGGCGATCTGCTCGACCGTGGGCTCCCTGGTCATTTCGGCGGCCAGCGTCTCCCGCGCCTGCAGGGCGCGGTAGGCGAGATCGCGGATCGAGCGGCTGACGCGGATGGCGCCTCTGTCCCGCAGATAGCGCCGCACCTCGCCGATGATCATCGGCACGGCATAGGTCGAAAACTTGACGCACAGGGAGAGATCAAAGTGATCGATGGCCTTGAGCAGGCCGATGCACCCGACCTGAAACAGGTCGTCCATCTCCTCTCCCCGCCCCGAAAAACGCCCCACCACCGACAGCACCAGACGCAGATTGCCGATCACCAGCCGCTCCCGCGCGGCGAGATCGCCCGCGTGCGCGCGGACCAGCAGATCGGTCTTTTCTTGGTCGGAGAGGGTGGGCAGGGTGGACGTGTCGACCCCGCAGATCTCGACTTTGGACGAGTTTCTTGATGACGGCATGGCACACCTCTTTTTTTCTTTGAGTGTTGCCGCGCCGCCGCCCGGTTATGCAAAAG
>JAGDBW010000160.1 GCA_017958845.1 Clostridia bacterium
CTCTGCCCGGCGACGCTCGCCGGCGCCGTGCTGGTCGGCTGGCGCGCGCTGCTCGTCGTCGCCGTCTGCGTGGCGGCCGCGGTGCTCTCCGAGTGGATCTTCTGTCTCTCGACCCACCGTCCGTCCTCGGTCGGCGACTTCTCGGCCTTGGTGACCGGTCTGATCCTGGCGCTCAACCTGCCGGCCTCTTTCCCGCTCTGGCAGGCCGCGCTCGGCGCCGTCGTCGCCATCGTGGTCGTCAAGTGCCTGTTCGGCGGTCTGGGCTGCAACTTTGCCAACCCGGCGCTGGTCGGCCGCGTGGTGCTGTTCGTGGCCTTTCCGACGGCCATCGCCGCCCCGGTCGGCGCGTTCCGCTCGCTCTTTGACGTCGACATGGTCGCCGGCGCCACCCCCCTCTCCCGCATGAACGAGGGGATCGCCGCCGAGCCCTACCCGGTGCTCAACCTCCTGCTCGGCAACTACGGCGGCATGATCGGCGAGACCTGCGCCGCGGCCCTGCTGCTCGGCGGCGTGTATCTGCTCGCCCGCCGCGTCATCAGCTGGCACATCCCCGCGACCTACATCGCCACGGTCTGCCTGTTCTCGCTCTGCTGCGGCCGCGATATCCCGACAGAACTGTTGGCCGGCGGGATGCTGCTCGGCGCGATCTTCATGGCCACCGACTACGTCACCTCCCCGACCACCCCGTGGGGAAAGGTGATCTTCGGTCTCGGATGCGGCCTTATCACCATGTTCATCCGCGTGTTCTGCGCGTTCCCCGAGGGCACCTCCTTCGCCATCCTCATCATGAACATCCTCACCCCCTACATCGACAAACTCACCATCGCCCGTCCGATCGGAGGTGTCAAAGCATGACCGCGAGAACCAAAGAGTACGCAAAGTCCCTTTTCGTCATCGTCTTCATCTGTCTCTTTATGGGCCTGGCGCTGGCCGCGGTGCACGCCGTCGCCCAGCCCCGCATCGACCACAACGACTACCGGAAACTCGAGACCGCCGTCACCGACATGTTCGGCGCGGGCGTCTCCTTTGAGCAGATGACGCCCGACGACCTGCCCCGCACGACCACCGCCCTCTATGAGATCAGGGCGGACGGCGCCGTCCGCGGCTACGTCGCGTATCTCGAGACCAAGTCCGGCTACGGCACCTCCACCTTTGTCCTCGGCGTCGACGCCGAGAGCGGCCGCGTGATCGACCTGCGGGCCATCTCCTACGGCGACTCGGTCGACTGCGGCGCCGACTACTACCGCGAGTTCAGCGACAAAGACAAGGGGGAGGTCGACCTCGTCGCCTCCGCCTCGCCCGCCCGCTACACCCGCGCCGCCGTCCGGGACGCGGTCTCGGAGATCCTCTCCTACCTCGACCGACACCATTGCCTGAAAGGAGACCAACCGTGAAACAATCGCGCCTGCAGTGCTTTCTCAAAGGTCTCCTGACCGAAAACCCGACGCTCGTGCTGGTGCTCGGCACCTGCCCGACCATCGCCAAGTCCAATACGCTCTTCAACGCCCTGGGCCTCGGCGTCTGCACGGCGATCGTGCTCATCCTCTCCAACGTGGTCATCTCGGCTCTGCGCCGCGTCATACCCGACAAGGTGCGCATCCCCTGCTACATCCTCATCATCGCGGGCTTTGTGACCATGATCCAGATGTCGGTGCACGCGTTTTTGCCCACGCTCTATGAGTCGCTCGGCGCCTTTATCGCCCTCATCGTGGTCAACTGCATCATCCTCGGCCGCGCCGAGATGTTCGCGTCCAAAAACGGCGTGCTCGACTCGCTGCTCGACGGCGCGGGCATGGGCGTCGGCTTCATCCTGTCCCTGTCCGCCATGGCGCTGATCCGCGAGCTGTTCGGCGCGGGACAGCTCTTCGGCTACGACGTGCCGTTCTTTGCCGCCTACCATTTCCCGATCCTGCAAAAGACCTTCGGCGGTTTTCTCGTGTTCGGGATCATGATCGCCGTCGTCTCGGCTGTCACGGGCGGCAAAGCCCCGCGGCGCCGCTCCTTTGACTGCGCGAGCTGTCCCAACGCCGCCGTCTGCTCCGGCGCGGCGATCTGCGGGGAGAGCGACACAGCCGACAAGACCGACAAAGAGGAGGGCGCCCAAACATGAAAGAGTATATCCTGATCCTCTTCGCCGCCGTCTTTGCCAACAACTACGTCCTCTCCAAGACCCTCGGCATCTGCCCCTTCCTCGGCGTCTCCAAAAAGTTCAACCAGGCCCTCGGCATGGGCGTCGCCGTGACCTTTGTCATGGTCCTCGCCACCGCCGCCACCTGGCCGATCCAGCGTTTCGTGCTGGACCCGCTCGGGGTCGGGTATCTCCAGACCATCGCCTTTATCCTGGTCATCGCGGCCCTGGTCCAGTTCGTCGAGATCATACTCAAACGCTTTATCCCCTCTCTGCACAGATCGCTCGGCGTCTACCTGCCGCTCATCACCACCAACTGCGCGGTGCTGGACGTCGCCATCGCCAACATCGACGCCGAATACACCTTCTTTTCCGCGCTGCTCAACGCCCTCGGCGGCGGCGTGGGCTTCCTTTTCGCCATGGTGATGTTCGCCGGCGTGCGCTCGCGCCTCGAGGACGACGAGCGCGTCCCCCGGCCGTTCAGAGGCCTGCCCGTCACGCTGATCGCGGCGGCCATCGTGTCGCTGTCGTTCATGGCGTTCAATCTCAAATAAGGAGAAAGTTTCCGTGGGACCGATTCTGATTGCCGCCGGCATCATCGTCGGCATTGGCCTCCTTTGCGGCGTGCTGCTCGTCCTGGCCGACAGGTTCTTTCACGTGGAGGAGGACCGCACCTTCACCGATCTGCGCGCCTGCCTGCCGGGCGCCAACTGCGGCGCCTGCGGCTATACCGGCTGTGACGGATATGCCAAGGCCCTCGCCTCCGACCCGACCGTCGCCACCAACCTCTGCGTGCCGGGCGCCGACGCCGTGGCGGCGCAGGTCGCGGCCCTCCTCGGCCGCGAGGCGCTGGACGTGATCGAGATGGTGGCCGTCGTCTGCTGTGACGGAAACTGCCGCGCCACCGATACCAAATACGACTATCGCGGCCCGGCCTCCTGCGCCGCCGTCAAACTCAACTACGGCGGCAATGGCCTGTGCGAGTTCGGCTGTATCGGCTACGGCGACTGCGCCGCCGTATGCCCCAACGGCGCCATCTGCGTCGTGGACGGCATCGCCCGCGTGGACACCCGTCGCTGTACGGGCTGCGGCATGTGCGCGCGCACATGCCCCCAGCACGTCATCCGCCTGATGCCCGACGTGGAGCGCGTCTACGTCGCCTGCTCCAACAAAGAAAAAGGCGCCCTCACCCGCAAAAAATGCACCCACGGCTGTATCGGCTGCAAAAAGTGCGAAAAGAACTGCCCCACCGGCGCCATCACCGTCACCGACAACCTCGCCGCCATCGATTATGACAAGTGCATCCGCTGCAACAAATGCGCCGAGGGCTGCCCGACGGGGTGCCTCATGGAAGCCGATCTCTCCGGCATCCACCGCCTGCGCGGCTGACGCGCGCCCGAACGCATCGCTCTTTCGCGCCGCGCCCTCCGACGCCACGCGGCCAAAGCCATGCGCCCGACCTCCGCTTTTTTCGCCCTGCGCGTCCCGAGGTCCGCATGTTCAAATCCGCACGGCCAAACTGTCCGCGCCCGCCTTTCCTCCGTTTTTTGCCCCCGTCGTCTCAAAAAAAGCAACACCCTGATAGAGGGGGCTGCCGTCTGTCATGCAGGATGCCCGCATCCGCTCCCGCGCCGTATCACGTCATACCGCGATAGGGCGGGCGCGGGCAGAAAAAAGCGCCCGAATGTTTTTTGCGCTTTTTTGCCCTGCGCGTCAGACGGCGGCCCCCCCGCCGCAAAAAG
>JAGDBW010000161.1 GCA_017958845.1 Clostridia bacterium
CATTTCGTTTAGGCGGTAGAGCACCGCAAAGTCGCGGTAGCGGCGCTTTTCGCTGACCACCCCGCGCGTGATGACGTCGGTGATCATCCGCGCCTCGTCCGCCTGGTCTTCGCACACCGACAGGGAGATGCGCTCCCCCTCTCCCGCCGCGCACCACAGCTTTTTTTCGTGGCGGTCGCGGTTGTGCGCGATCACGGCGTTGGCCGCGTCGAGGATGGTGCGGGTCGAGCGATAGTTCTGCTCCAGCTTGACGACGGTACAGTCCCGATACACCCGGTCAAAGGAGAGGATGTTCTCCACCGTCGCGCCTCTGAAGCGGTAGATCGACTGGTCGTCGTCCCCCACCACCATGAGGTTGCGCCGCCCGCCCGCCAGCAGCTGCGTGAGGCGGAACTGCGCCACGTTGGTGTCATGATACTCGTCCACCGACACGTAGCGAAAGCGGTTCTGACACCACGTCCGCGCCTCGTCGCAGTTCTCCAGCAGGCGCACCGTCTCCGCGATGATGTCGTCAAAGTCGAGCGCGTTGTAAGCCCGCAGGCGCCGCTGGTATTCCGCGTAGATGCGCGCCGCGTCCCGCAGACGCGGGTTGTCCCCGACCGCCATATCGTCGGGCCCTTTCAGCTCGTCCTTTTGGCGGCTGATCTCGGCGGCCACGGCCTTGACCGGCAGTTTTTTGTCGTCGATGCCGAGGTCTTTCATGATGGTGGTGAGCAGCAGTCGCTTGTCGTCGGTGTCATAGACGGTAAAGCCGGGCTGATACCCCGCCTCGGCGCAGAACTTGCGCAGGATGCGCAGACACATCTTGTGGAACGTCCCCGCCCAGATCTCCTCGGAGATAGTCGGATCGTCAAAGGCGGCGGCCAGCCGCTCCCGGATCTCCCGCGCCGCCTTGTTGGTAAAGGTGATGCACAGCATCGCCCACGGCGGGCAGGGGTCCGAGATAAACTCCGGCAGGATGTTGGCCTCGATCTCCTCCGCGGGCAGCTCGATCGCCTGCTCCAGCTCCGCGACCCGCGCTTCGGTCAGGTCCGGCGGCACGCTCTCGTCGCTGTACGCGCGCCCGTACTTGATGATGTGGCACACGCGGTTGACCAGCACCGTCGTCTTGCCGCTGCCGGCGCCGGCCAGCACCAGCACCGGCCCCTCCGTCGCCAGCACGGCCTCGCATTGCATCGGGTTGAGCCGGCGGGAGAGCGCCTTTTCAAACAGCCGCCTCTTGGCGGCCAGATACCTGTCTTTGAGCATACACAACCTCGTTTGTCCGGTCTCAGGGGCGCCCGACGCGACGCGCGCACCCCCGACAGACCGCAAAAAAAGTCATCCGAAAGCCGCCTGACCGGCTTTCCTGATCCATCCTTTTTATTATAGCAGAAACGCCCTCGAGGCGCAACCGTTTTTCCCCCTTCCGCCCTCGCGCGGGCGTTGCTTTTTGTCTTTGGCCGTGCTATAATGGATAAAAAAGACTCTCGCGCCCGGCGCGACCCAAAAAAACGACAAGGAGGCCGACCGTGCTGAGGATCCTCTTCAAAAAAAGCGCCGAAGCGTTCATGGCCGTCTCCCCCGTCGCCGCGGTCGTGCTGCTCCTGTGCCTGACGCCGCTGCTGTCGCTGTCGGGGACGGAGATCGCCGTGTTTCTCGCCTCGGCTTTCTTTTTGATCGTCGGGATATCGCTGTTCAACCTCGGCGCCGATATGGCCATGACCCCCATGGGCGAACACGTCGGCGCCGGCCTGACCAAGAGCAAAAACGCGGGCCTGCTCCTCTCCGTCTGCTTTGCCATGGGCATGCTCATCACCATGGCCGAGCCGGACCTGTCCATGCTCGTCACGCAGGTGCGGGGCGCCGTCGACGGGACCGCGCTGATCCTGACCGTCGGCGTGGGGGTCGGCTTCTTTTTGCTCCTCGCGGTGGCCCGCATCCTCGCCCGCCGCCCGCTGACCTCGCTTTTGTTCTTCTTTTACATGGTCATGTTTGCCCTGGCGGCCCTGTTGGTCGTGCAGGGCAGGGAGGGGTTTCTGGCCGTCTCCTTTGACGCGGGCGGCGTGACCACCGGCCCCGTTACCGTGCCGTTCATCATGTCGCTCGGCGTCGGCATCGCCACGGTGCTCGGCGGCCGCAACGATACCGAAAACAGCTTCGGGCTCATCGCCCTCTGCTCCGTCGGCCCGGTGCTGGCCGTCATGTTCCTGGGTCTGGGCGCCGAGGGCGCGCCCGCCTACCGGCTGCCCATCGAGTCCTATACGCTCCCTTCCTCCTTCTTTGCCTCCTCCGCCCGCGTCCTCGCCCGCACCGCGCTCGACGTGGTACGCGCGCTGGGCATGATCGCCCTTTTCTTTCTCTTGCTCCAGGTCTTCGTGCTGAGGCTCCCGCGGCGGCGTCTGCGCCGCATGGCGGTCGGCCTGCTCTACACCTTTTTCGGCCTGGTCGTCTTTCTCTGTGCCGCCGCCGTCGGCTTCATGCCCGTCGGCTACGCCATCGGCCGCGCGCTGGGAGAGGCCCGTCCGTGGGTACTCGTGGGCTTCGGTTTTTTGCTCGGAGCGCTGGTCGTTTTGGCCGAGCCGGCCGTTCACGTGCTCAACCGACAGGTCGAAGACGTCACCGGCGGCACCGTCACCCGCCGCTCCATGACCGCCGCGCTGTCGGTGGGCGTGGGGCTGTCCATCGCGCTGTCGCTGCTCCGGATACTGCTGGACTTCAACCTGCTCTACTTTCTCATCCCCGGCTACCTGTTTTCGCTCGGGCTGTCCTTCTTTGTCCCGCCCGTCTACACCGCCATCGCCTTTGACTCCGGCGGCGTCGCCTCAGGTCCCCTCACTTCCTCCTTTATCCTGCCGCTGGCCGTCGGCGTCTGCGTCGTCCTGCATGGACAAGAAAATATCCTGCGCGACGCCTTCGGCATCGTCTCCATGGTCGCCATGACCCCGCTCATCACCATCCAGATCCTCGGTTTCCGCGCGGTCATCGCCCGCCGTCTGCGCGACAACATCGCCATGCACCGCATCCTCTCCTCCGACGACGAGCAGATCATCCGCTTCAACTGAACGCCGTTTTTCGTTCATTTGATCACAAAAACACACAAATAGACAAAAACCCCCGGCAAAATACGACCGAAAGGAGAGTGCCATGCAGTCCAACAACCGATCCGCCCCCGCCCGGCAAAAAGCCCGCCACCCCGCCGGCGTCGATTCCGCGCCCGTGCGGCTCAAGCTGCTGTTCGTCATCATCGCGCGCGGCAAAGCGGAGTTTTTCTCCGACCTTTTGCAGTCCTTTTCGGTCAATCTCCAGATGTCCGTCGGCGCGCAGGGCACGGCCAACACCGACATGCTGCGCCTGCTCGGCCTCTCCGACAGCGACAAGGCGGTGCTCGTCGCCGTCATCCGCGAGGACCGGGCGGCCGAAGCGCTGTCCCTCTTAGACGAAAAGTTCCGCACCATCAAAGGCGGAAAGGGCATCGCCTACACCGTCCCCATGGACTCGGTCATCGGGGTCGCGATCTACCGCTTCCTCGCCGACCTCGACGCCTGACGCCCCCGCAGCCAAACCGAAAGGAGACAGATATGCCCAGCGCCCACCAAGTGATTTTTTGCATCGTCAACGCCGGCTTCAGCGACGCCGTCATGGACGCCGCCAAAAAATACGGCGCCCGCGGCGGCACGGTCATCCGCGCCCGCGGCACCGCCGGCGGCGACTCCGAACGCCGCTACAAGATCACCGTCAGCCCCGAAAAAGAGATCGTCATGATCCTGGTCAACGTGCGCATCACCGACGACATCCTCCACGCCATCTATCGCGAGGTCGGACTGGAGACGGACGGGCAGGGCATCGCCTTCGCGGTGCCGGTCGATCAGGTCGTCGGCCTCCACCAATCGCACAAATCCGAACAACAGCCCGACCCCGACGGCAAGGAGGAAGAAAAAACATGAAGACAGCCCTGCGCCAAACCGCCTTTCGCAGCGTCGCGGCGGGTCTCTTGATCGGTCTCGGCGGCTCGGTCTACCTCGCCTGCCGGGCGGACCGCTACCTCGCGGCCGTGTTCTTCACCGTCGCGCTGCTCTCCATCTGCTACCTCGGCGCGCACCTCTACACCGGCCGCGTCGGCGGACTGGTCGCCGAACACAGGGGTGCCGACATCCTCTCGCTCGCCGTTTGTCTGCTGGGCAACCTCGTCGGCACGGGCGTCTGCGCCGCGCTGGCCTTTGCCTCGAGCCGGTCTCTGCACGACGCGGCGCGCCTGCTCGTCGAGCCAAAACTCCAGCGCCCCCTCTGGTCGGTGCTGGCGGCCGCCGTGCTCTGCGGCGTGCTGATGTACATCGCCGTCACCGTCTACCGCACAAAAAACTCTCCGCTCGGCATCCTCTTCTGCGTGCCCGTGTTCATCCTCGCGGGCTTCGAGCACTCCATCGCCGACATGTTCTACGTCTGGCTCTCGGGACTGCTCGGCTGGCGCAGCTGGCTGTTCCTCGCCGTGGTCGTGGTCGGAAACAGCATCGGCGGCTGCCTCCTGCCGCTGCTCTTTTCCCTCGGTGAAACGCCTAAAAAGCCGCAAACAGACGCAAACCCCCACCCGAAAGACGACGAAAACGCGCCTCCCGCCTGAAAAGCGGAAAGCGCCGACCGCCCTTTGACCATACCCCGCCCGAACCGGGCAAAAAAGCACCCCCTCCGCCCTCACCGGGCCCTACACCGCCAAAAAAGGAACGAACACATGAAACGCATACTCACCGTCCAGGACATCTCCGGCGTCGGAAAATGCTCCGTCACCGTCGCCCTCC
>JAGDBW010000162.1 GCA_017958845.1 Clostridia bacterium
AGACGCTGGGCGGCGTGTTCAACAAGATCATCGACCGCAACACCACCATCCCCGTCAAAAAGAGCCAGATCTACTCCACCGCGGCCGACGGACAGACCTCGGTCGAGATACACGTGCTGCAGGGCGAGCGCGCCATGGCGAGGGACAACACCACGCTCGGCACCTTTTCGCTCGACGGCATCGCACCCGCTCCGCGCGGCGTGCCGCAGATCGAAGTCACCTTTGACATCGACGCCAACGGCATCGTCAACGTGACCGCCACCGACAAAGGCACCGGCAAAGAACAGCACATCACCATCACCTCCTCCACCAATATGTCCAAGGAGGACATCGACCGCGCCGTCACAGAGGCCGAAAAGTTCGCCGAAGAGGACAAAAAGCAGCAGGAGGCCGTCGAAGTCAAGAACCGCGCCGAAGCCACCGTCTTCCAGATGGAAAAGACCCTGTCCGAATCGGGCGACAAGTTCTCCGACGACGAAAAGGCCACCGTCAACGCCGCGATCGACAAGCTCAAAGAGACCATCAAGAGTGGCAGCACCGAAGCCATCAAGGCCGACACCGAAGCGCTGGAAAAGGCCTTCTATCCCCTCGCGACCAAGCTCTACCAGCAGGCGGGCGCCGCGGGACAGCCGGGCTTTGACGCCTCGGCCGGCCCCGACGACAACAACGCCGGCGGCGACTTCTACAACGCCGATTTTGAGGATAAAACCGACAAATAAGCGCAGACCCCCCGTCTGAAACGCCGTTTTTCGGACGTCCGCGACAGCGACCGCTCGGGCCGCCGTCGCGGCGTCCCCCTCTTTTCTCTCCCCTTGCCTTTGGCTCTCTCCGCTTTTTTTGCGGCTTTCGCCCTCTTTTTCTCCCTCCTTTTCCCCCTCCCTTTTTCTCCCGCGTTCCCCCTCGCTTTTTTCTTTCCTTCCCCGTTTTCTTCTATCTTCTCCCCCCGTTACTTTTGCCCGTTTCTTCTCGCCCGCGCTTTCCCTTTTCTCTGCCCGGGTCCGTCGGCGTTGCGACGGCCGGGGCCCCTTCGACCGCGATCTCACCGGCCCGAGCGAGCCGGAGACAATAGATACAAAAAGGAACTCTCATGGCTGACAAACGAGATTATTATGAGGTGCTGGGCGTCTCCAAAAACGCCTCCGAAGACGACCTGAAAAAGGCCTATCGCACCCTCGCAAAGAAGTATCACCCCGACATGAACCCCGGCGACAAAGAAGCCGAACAGCGCTTCAAAGAAGTCAACGAAGCCTACGGCGTCCTCTCCGACCCCGACAAACGAGCCAAGTACGACCGCTATGGTCACGACGCGTTTTCGCCCGGCGAAGGCGGCTTTGGCGGCGGCGGCTTTGGCGGCGGTTTCGGCGGGTTTGACTTCGGGGACATTTTCTCGTCCTTTTTCGGCGGCGGCGGATCCTCCCGCCCCAACGCGCCGCGCGACGGCGACGACGAGGCCGTGCGCGTCACTCTGTCCTTTAAGGAGGCCGTTTTCGGCTGCAAAAAAGAAGTGTCCTACAACCGCGTCGAGACCTGCGCCGACTGCTCCGGATCGGGCGCCGAGCGCGGCTCCAAGGTCGAGACCTGCAAGAGCTGCGGCGGTTCCGGCCGCGTGACGGTCCAGCAGCGCACGCCCCTCGGCGTCATGCAGACCCAGCGCACCTGCGACGCCTGTCGCGGCCGCGGCCGCATCATCACCTCCCCCTGCCGCAACTGTCGCGGCAGCGGCTACGTCAAAGTCACCAAAAAACTGGACGTCACCATCCCCGCCGGCATTGACAACGGCCAGCGCATCGTCCTGCGCGGTCAGGGCTCCGCGGGGCGCAACGGCGGCCGCCCGGGCGATCTGATCATCGAGGTACGCGTGCACGCCGACTCCATCTTTGAGCGCGACGGCGACAACCTCTACTGCGAGATCCCCGTGGCCTTTACCGACGCGGCGCTCGGCGCCGACATCGAGATCCCCACGCTGGAAGGCAAGCAGACCTACCACATCCCCGACGGCACGCAGACCGGCACGGCCTTTACCCTGCGCGGAAAGGGCGTCCCCAACGTCAACTCCAAGCGCCGCGGCGATCTCATCATCACGGTCAACGTCGAAGTCCCCCGCAACCTCTCCGCCGACCAAAAAAAGATCCTCGCCGAGTTTGCCAGGAGCTGCGGCGAACAAAACAACGCCAAGCGCGCCGGCTTTCTCAAAAAGCTCTTTGACCGCTTCAATACCAAGAGTTGATCTCCCCTTCTCTGCCCCATCGTCTGTTTTGTTTTGCGCCCCCGCGCGACGGCCGCGACGACCGCGATGATCTCTGCCCCGTTCCCTGCCCGCGACCCGCCGCCGCGTGTATGGCGCGCCTCTCCGTCGCTTTGCGCCCGCCGCCCCCGGCGGGCTTTTTCTTTTTGCCGGGGCTTTCTTTGCGCCTCCCTCGCGCGTCCCTCGCTCTCCCCTCGCCCTTCTCCGCTCTTTTCCGTTGCTCTCTCCTTTTTTCTCTGTCTGCGCCGCTCTCCTCCGCTCTCGCCCCGCCTCCGGCTTTTCTTCGCCCCTCTGTTTCCCTATCCGGCCGCCGTTCTTTTCTCCGCCCGGTCTTTGCTTTTTCTTTCCGTTCGCCGCTCTATTCTCCGCCCGGTCTTTGCTTTTTCTTTCCGGCCGCCGCTCATTTCTCCGCTTTTTCTTTGTCGCCGTTTTCTCCACCCCTCGCAAAAATGTTTCACATGAAACAATCGTCCCGCGCTCTATTTCTGCTCTCTTCGGTTGCTTTCCGTTTTGCCGCATGGTATAATAGGTTTTAGCAAGGTTTGATCGGTCGATCCGATATTTTACCGACAAGGATGTGCAAAATATGGCAAAAGTGATCGCTTTTTCCAACCAAAAAGGCGGCGTCGGAAAGACGACCTCCTGCATCAACATCGCGGCGGCGCTCGGCCAGCAAGGCAAACGGGTCCTCTTGGTGGACCTCGACCCCCAGGGCAACGCTACCAGCGGCCTTGGCGTCGAAAAGAAGAGCATCCGTCACACCATCTATGACGTGCTGATCGGCTCCGTGCCGACCAACGAGGCGATCTTTGTCACCAAATTCAAAGATCTGCACCTCATCCCTTCTACCGTCGACCTGGCCGGCGCCGAGATCGAGCTCCAGACCGGCGGCACGCCCGCCGTCCGCGCGCTGGACAAGCTCGACGACGTGCGGGACAACTACGACTACGTCTTTATTGACTGTCCTCCCTCGCTGGGACTCCTGACGCTCAACGGCCTCTGCTACGCCGACGGCGTCATTATCCCCATGCAATGCGAGTTTTTTGCCCTCGAGGGCCTGTCGCAGCTGCTCATCACCATCAAGAAAGTCCGCCGCGCCTACAACGACAAGCTGGAGATCACCGGCCTGCTGCTGACGATGTACAACGGCCGGCTCAGCCTGACCAAGCAGGTCGTCGACGAACTCAAAAAGTACTACGCCGACAAGATCTTCCGCACCCCCATCTCCCGCAGCGTCCGTCTGTCGGAGGCGCCGGGCTTCGGCATGCCCATCTGTTACTACGATCCATCGTCCAAGAGCGCCGGCGAGTACCGCGAAGTCGCCAAAGAAGTTGCAAAAGCCCTGCGATAATCACATTGCTTTTGCTCACTCTGTTCCGTGCGTTTGCGCTCCCGCCGCGCTTGATCTTGATCTGCGTCTTGCGGCGCGTCGCCTCTGCGTGTCTCCCTCTGCGATCGTCCATTGTTTCACGTGAAACATTTTCATACAGGCCGAGCAGGGAACTTCCATCTTGTTTCTGTTTGGCGCCTTTCGGGCTCGCGCTCTTTGCCCGATGACCGCAGACGAAAGCATCAACGGCGGAAAGCGGCGCATGGATCAAAAGTGTTTCACGTGAAACAAACCGTCACGCAATGCCACGCAAATATAAGTCATATAAGAGATAGAAAGAAAAGGAGAAGGGAATATGTCAAAAAAATACGGTCTCGGACGCGGCCTTGACAGTCTGTTCTTAGAAAACGAGCAGGAAAACGACCCGCGCACCATACAATCCATCAAAGTTTCGCTGATCGATCCCCGCGTCGGCCAGCCGAGAAAGGCGTTTGACAGCGAGGCGCTGGCGCAGCTGGCGGATTCGATCGCCGCGCACGGTGTTCTCCAGCCGATCATCGTCCGCGAGATCCCGGCCGGTCGTTTTGAGATCATCGCGGGTGAGCGTCGCTGGCGCGCGTCCAAACTCGCGGGGCTGTCCGAAGTCCCGGCCGTCATCATCGACAAAGACGATCTGGCGGTAGCGCAGATCTCTCTGGTCGAGAACATCCAGCGCGAAGATCTCAATCCGCTGGAAGAAGCGTACGCGTACCGCGCGCTGGCGGATCAGTTTGAGATGACGCAAGAGGAGATCTCAACGCAGGTAGGGAAGAGCCGCAGCGCGATCGCCAACTCCGTCCGGCTGCTCGATCTCCCCGAGGAGGTGTTCCCCCTGCTGGCCGACGGTCGTTTGTCCGCCGGGCACGCCCGGACCCTGCTTGGATTGAAGAACAGGGAAAATATACCATTTCTTGCCAACAAGATCGTCTCGCAAGGTCTCTCCGTGCGCGAAGCCGAGCAGGAAGTCAAGCGACTCAACCGGCCGCCGAAAGAAGAGTCCGCCGACGACGGTGTCGACTACGTAGCCGACCTCGAAAA
>JAGDBW010000163.1 GCA_017958845.1 Clostridia bacterium
CGGCGGTCGCTATGCGGGTTTTATTCGCGGAAAAAGCCGCGGATGTGATAAGCCCTGCCCGCAAGGCAGAAAAAGGCGAGGATCTCTCCGTCCATCCCGGTGTCGACGGGATGGCCGCGGCCGTCCGTGACGCGCGCTCCGTGCGGCGCGTATACACGGCAGACGCCGTCCCGGTCGGCTCGGATGCTCGCCGCGCGCAGCACACCCTTGTTCCACGACAGATCGACGGTGAACCCGCCTCTGGCGCGCAGACCGCCGACGCGGCCGGCCTGCCAGCGCGCAGGGAGAGCGGGGAGAAGCCGCAGACAGCCCTCGTGGCTCTGCAGGAGCATCTCAGCGATGGCGGCGCAGACGCCGAAGTTGGCGTCAATCTGGAACTCGTGTCCGGCGTCGGCGTTGGTCCACAGGTTGTCATACATACACTCGTCGGTCAGACGGTCGAAAGCCCGCAGGGCCCTATCGCCGTCGTTGAGACGCGCCCATGCGAGCATGCGGTTGGCCTGCCCCCAGGCGACCGACTGATCGCCGCGGCGGGAGAGCGAGACGCGGGCGGCCTCTCTCCACGCGGGCGTGGCGTGGGTGATGACCTCGCAGGGAGCAAGGCCGAGCAAGTGAGAGATGTGGCGGTGCAAAGGATCTCCGACGTCGCCGTAGTGCTCTTCTTCGCGATATTCTTTGAGCTGTCCGTCGGCGCCGATGCACACCGGATCAAGCAGCGGCAGGATCGCCTTTGTCCGCTCGACCAGCGCCGTATCGACGACGGGATCGCCGGCCAGCGCCTCGGCGGCGGCGAGATAGTGCCGGGCGTTGGCAAAGATCATCTGTTGGTCAAACGAACAGCCGACTGCCTGAAAATAAGTGCCGTCTTTTGCCTTTTGTTCGGGCGAGGAAGAATGGGGGACCAGGTATTTTCCGTCAATGAGGCGCACGCAGCGTGCATAGAAACGCGCAAGCCCCTGCAAAACGGGAAAGACCTCGCGGCGCAAAAGATCGGGGTCGTCCAGGTAGGTATACCAATCCCAGTACAACTGGGCGGTCAGCCCGCCCGTGCCGGGACCGCTGTGCCCGCCGAGCTGTCCGACACGGTAGGGGCTGTTTCCCGTTCCGACGATCCATCCGTCGCCGCCCTGCCCCGGCGTGTGATGCTCGGGATAGCGGCTCTCGATATATTCGGAAGCCAGGCGCTCCATGGCGGGCATACGGGCGCGGTTGAAATCGGCGAAAGGGATGAACGTCTCCGCCAAATTGGTCGGAAAAGCGGGCCAATAGTTCATCTGCACGTTGATATTGTACCAGTAGCCGCAGGTCCAGGGCGCGATCTCGTACGGATTCCAAACGCCCTGTAAAGAGGCGGGCAGGCCGCCTTTGCGCGATGAGGCGATGAGCAGATAGCGGCCGAATTGGAACAGCAACTCCGGCACCCGGTTGTTTCTCTCGACATATTGGTTTTTGATACGCAGGCGGTCGGTGGTGATCTCCTCACGCGACCCGCCGAGATCCAGCGTCACGCGGTCGAACAGGCGGCTGACGTCGCGGGTGTGGCGGGCGAGGAGCGTATCGTATGGGAGAGCTGTCGCCGCGCCGATGCGGCGGCGGACGCCGGGCAGAGGCGAGCGGGCGCGGAGTTTGGTCGCCGGGTCGTCGCGCAGGAACACCTCCGGCGCGAGGCGGTAGGAGGTGTCGAGCGTGAGACGAAAAACGACGCTGTCCGCACCGGTGATGCGGATGCGCCCCTCTCCCGCGGCGGAGGAAACGGCGGTTGTCCCCGCCGCTCGGACCGTCAGGGCGACGGCAAACAAGACGTGATAGTATTCGCTCTCCCCCGCGAGGATGATCGAGTGATCGTCGGTCTCGACGCGCGCGGTTTTGGCTCCGCGGTCGCCGGCGGTGAGCAGATATGGGCGAAGATAGGCCGGGACAAGGCGAACGTCCAGATCCAGCGCGCCCGGCGACGAAGCCGAAAAGCGCATCACAAACACCCTGTCGGGATAGGACGCGAACGCTGTGCGCTCAAAGCATATACCGTCGGTGACGCGGCGATAGACGACGCGGGACACGGCGGTATCCAGGGTCAGCGTGCGCCGGTAATCCTCGACGGCGGCGGGATCGTGGCCGGTCTGCACGTAGAGGTTGCACATACATTCGGCGCCGGAGGAGAGGCGGTTGTTGATCCACGGAGAGGGGCGTGTCCAAAGGGTGTTTTCGGAGATGCAGACCTGTTCTTCCATGACGTCGCCGAACACGGACGCGCCAAAATAGCCGCATCCGAGCGGAGAGGCGGAGGACTGCCATCCCCGGTCGTTTTTTGGGGCGGGGCGGTCAAAGACGATCTCGCAGGCGTTTGTTTTCATGCTCTATCCTTTCGCGTCCGTGCATCGTGATAACGGAGCAAACCGATCCTTTTCATCATGGATTATAGCAGACGATGCGGCGGGTTTCAATGCCCGTCAGAAAAACGAGCGGGAGAGGCTGCCGAAGCGGATTTTGATCGCTTTTGCGATCTTTGGTTATTGTTTCCATATTTTAAGGTGCATTTTTGGTGGTCTTTTGGCATCATTTTCTCTTGCAATTTTTGGAAATTAGTGCTAAAATGACCTTACAGAAAAACAAAATTTTCCAAATTTAACGAAAAGGAGAAAAAAACAATGGAAAAAACCGTAAAAGTCCTTGTGGCCGACGAAAGTCCCGAGATCCGGTCGGACATCAGGGAGCGCCTGAAAATGAACGGCGTCGTCAACATCGAGGAGGCAGCCAACGGAGAGGAAGCGCTGGCAAAGATAGGGCGGACGCATCCGGACGTGGTCGTGTGCGATCTGTGGCTGTCCAAGATCGACGGCATCGGTCTGATCCGGCAAGCCGCCAAGATCAGCTATGCGCCCGACGCCAAACCGGCCATGATGCTGATCTCCATGGTCAACAATCCGCAGATCTTTCTCGAAGCGACGAACGCTGGCGCGGATCTGTGCGTGCTCAAGCCCTTTGACTGTCAGAGTCTGTGTCAGCATATCCTGTCTCTGGCCAAGAACCGTCGCGCCGCGCACACCTCGACGGCGGGCAGAGCCGTCGCGGCGCCGGATCTGGAGACGCAGGTGACCAAGATCATCCATCAGATCGGCGTCCCCGCGCACATCAAGGGGTACCAGTATTTGCGCACGGCGATCCTGATGACGATCGGAAACGCCGATATCATCAATTCCGTCACAAAGGTACTCTACCCTTCTGTCGCCAAAAAATATGACACCACCACGTCGCGCGTGGAGCGCGCGATCCGGCACGCGATCGAGGTCGCCTGGGACAGAGGCGATATCGATACGCTCAACTCCTATTTTGGCTATACGATCCAGAACAACCGCGGGAAGCCGACCAATAGTGAATTTATCGCCATGATCGCAGACAATCTGCGGCTCAAATACAAGATGTATCAAAGCTGAGCGAAGTGAGCGAACAAAGCGGAAAACAATCTTTTGTTTACATATAACGACGTATGAAAGCAAGAAAAAGGCAGTGTCGATGCGACACGGCCAATTTTCTTTATTTTTCGGTGGTATAGGACCACGACGTACCGTCGGTGACAAAGACGATGTCGCCCCGCAGATCGGTACGCAGGATGACGGCGCCGACGGCGGTCAGGCGCTCGATGGTTTCGGCATGGGGATGCCCATAATCGTTTCCTTCTCCGCAGCTGATGATCGCGTAGGTGGGGTGTGCGGCTTCGATCAGGGCCTGCGTGTTGGCGTTGCGGGATCCGTGATGACCGACTTTGAGCAGATCGCAGGGAATGTAGGCGGCATAGGTCGCCATGACGTCCGCGATCTCGGCCTCCTCCATGTCTCCCGTCAGGAGCGCGGAGGTGGCGCCGAACTGCATCTGGAGCACGACGCTGGCGTTGTTGTTGCTGGAGGGAGTGGAGATGGGTCCGAGGACCTTGAAATCCACATCGCCGAGCGAGAAGGTCTGCCCGGCATGCCAGATGGTGGCGGTGACGGTGGGATCGGTCGAGAGCGTGTCGTCGGTCTCGATGATGTAGACCTCGGTGCCCTCGCTGTCCAGGATGGCCTGGATCATGTTGTTGTACGTCGCGGTGGAGTTGGTGCGGTCGGAGAGAAGCACGCGTTTGACGTGATAGGTCTCGATGACTTTTTTCGCGCCGCCGATGTGATCGGCGTCGGGATGCGTCAGCACCAGCCATTCGAGTTCCGCGACGCCTTTTCCGTTCAGATAGTCGACGATCGCCTGCCGGCTCGCGTTGTTATTGTCGCCGGCGTCGATGAGCATATACCCCTCGGCTGTCGACAGCAGGATCGAATCGCCCTGCCCCATGTCGATCATGTGGATCTCGGCCGTCCCGTCTACGGGTCGGACGGGCGCGCGGGTGGCCTGTTCCGTTGTCGCGGATTCGCCGCCGAGAAACGCGTCCAGCAGGCCGAAGCGTTGTGCCAGGAAAAACCCGCCGACGAGCAGGACGATCGCGATCAGGACGATCGACAGGACCAGGATCGGATGCCGCCGGGCTGTTTTGCGCACTTGGCGTTTGACGTACCGTTTGGCGGTGGAGGCGGCTTTCTTTTGCGGCGAGGGCGTACGTCTGTTGTTTTGCGACTTCTTTTGAGCCATAGCGGATGCCTTTCGTCAGATCGTATTGCGCCCTTCGATGGCGCGGCGGAGCGTAAATTCGTCGGCGTATTCCAACTCGCCGCCGACAGGGATGCCGTAGGCGAGGCGGCTGACCCGGACGCCCAGGGGATGAAGCAGTCGGGCGAGGTACATGGCGGTCGCCTCTCCCTCGACGCTGGGGTTGGTGGCTACGATGATCTCTTTGACGATATCGTCGGAGAGGCGCTCGAGCAGTTCTTTGACGTGCAGCTGTTCCGGTCCGATCCCGTTCATGGGGGAGAGGACCCCGCCCAGCACGTGATACAGACCGCGATAGTCTCTGACCCGCTCGATGGCCATGATATCGCGTGCGTTTTCTACGACGCAGATGACGCTGCGGTCGCGGCTCTCGTCCGCGCAGAAACCGCAGATCTCGCCTTCGGTGAGATTGCAGCACACCTTGCAGGTATGGACGCCCTCACAGACCGACAAAAGAGCGTCGGAGAACGCCCGGATCTCCTCGGGCGGCAGACTGAGCACCGAGAAGGCCATGCGGACGGCGGTCTTGCTCCCGACGCCGGGGAGCTTGCGGAATTGTTCGATCAGCTGTTGAAGCGGAGTGATATATTCGGCCATCAGAACATCCCCGGCATTCCGCCCAAAGCGCTCATCGGGCCTGTGATCCTGGCCATTTCTTCGGCTTCGACGGCGTCGACTTTTTTGATCGCTTCGTTGACGGCGGCCGTGATGATGTCCTGGAGCGTCTCGACGTCGTCCGGATCGACGACGTCGGGCTCGATCAGAATCGAAAGGATCTGCCTCTTTCCGTTGATGCGGACTTTGACCGCTCCGCCGCCGGCCGCCACCTCATATTCGGCCGCGTCCAGCTCGGCGCGTTTTTCTTCCATTTGCTGCTGCATCTGCTGGGCCTGCTGCAGCATTTGCTGCATGCTGTTGGCCCCTCCGTTGTTGGGAAGTCTGACTTTCATGTTCGTTCCCTTTCGTTGTTTGTATGTTTTTTTGAATTTCAGAAAGAAAAGGGTGCGTCACCGGAAGCGGGCGAAGGGTCGATAAAGCGCACGCCTCGCGCTGCGTCGCAAGCAGGCTCGACGTCGCACACCAGCGACAGGATCAGACGGAGCGTCTGATCGTCCCCTCTGAGCAGGTCGGTCATAAAGTCATGGCGCACCGAGATGCACAGGGCTCCGCTGTCGTCCAAAAAAGCGTCGGCCGTCTGCAGGACCGTCGCAAAGGAGGGCTTTACGGTCGAAAAGGAAGTCAGCACGTCCCGCCAGCGTCGGATCGGACGGCGGGCGGGCGGCGTAGGATCGCCGGACGCTCTCCCGGTCGATGCGGCAGGAGCGGCGGAGTCGTTCGCGTCGCTCCGGGGAGCGGGAGCGGCGGTCTTTTTTTCTTCCCTCTCGGGCTTGTCTGCGGTGGGGGGAGGCGCGACGAGCCTCTCTGCCCGCAGACGTTTGACCTCGGATTCGAGCGCCTCGACCCGCAGCAAGAGCGCCTCGGGATCGACGGACAGTCCGGGGTCGCACATGCGCGTCAACGCCAGCTCGACAGCCGCGCGTTTGGATACGCCCGGCTTTTGGAGCGAGAGGGCTGTTTCTTCCTGGACGTGCGACATCCACATCAACGCGGAGGGAGTGAACCGTTGTGCAATATCCCGGAGACGCGCATATTCGTGGTCGGTCAGATCGAGATAGGTCTGCGCGCTGTCCAGCACGGAGATCACGAGCAGGTCGCGGCAGACTTCTCCGAACTGCTTCCACAGCAGGCCGACGTCTCCGCTCCCCATGACCGTCTCTTCTACCGACCGATACAAGGCGGCATAATCTTTTCGGACGAGGGCGTCCGCCAGATCGAAGACGCGCTCCCGGTTTCCGCCTCCGAGCAAACGCACGACGCAATCCGCGTCGATGTTTTCGCCGGAGGAGGCGCACAATTCCAAAAGACTGATGGCGTCGCGCATACCGCCCTCCGCCATGCGCGCGATCTCGCGCGCGCCGTCCTCCGTCAGGGGGATCTCCTCCTCTCCGGCGATGTAGAGCAATCTGTCCATGAGCACCGGCGTCGTGATGCGTTTGAAGTCGAAGCGCTGGCAGCGCGAGACGATGGTGGCGGGGAGCTTTTGCAATTCGGTGGTCGCGAGGATGAACATCACGCGGGCGGGCGGTTCTTCTAACGTTTTGAGCAACGCGTTGAAGGCGCCGGCGCTCATCATGTGTACTTCGTCGATGATGTAGACGCGCCACGACAATTGGGCCGGGTTGAAAGAGATCTCGTCTTTCATGTCGCGGACGTTGTCCACTCCGTTGTTGGACGCGGCGTCCATCTCTATGACGTCCACCGCCGTGCCGCTGTCGATCAGCTGACAAGCGGGGCACTCGTGACAGGGGTTTCCGTTGACGGGCGCCTCGCAGTTGACCGCCTTGGCCAGGATCTTGGCGCAGGTGGTCTTTCCCGTTCCGCGAGAGCCGCAGAACAGGTACGCGTGGGAAACGCGGCCTTCTTTGATCTGATAGCGCAGGATATTGGTCACGCCATCCTGTCCGCACACCTCGTCAAAGTCGCGGGGGCGCCATTTTCGATACAGGGCCCGATACATGTCGTCTTTCTCCTCTCTCTATCTCTCTGCGTCCTACATGAAAAACGCAGGCAAGCAGAGTCGGGATGCTCTACTCTACCCGCGAAACGGTCCGAGCCGATGATCGGAGAGAACCATACGCTTCTTTTTTGAAGTATCCTTTACACGCGCGTCCCGGGTTCGGCGCTCCGGACAGGCTTCCCTGCGGCACACTGAACGGACTGCTTAATGCTGCTTGGTTCCCCACCTGACATGGTTCGCAGCTTTCAGTCGCACAGGACCCATCCTTCGACACGCGTCCGCCGGCGCTGTCCGCACAAAGGACCCCCTGAAAGAAACATCACCCCTGCTACAGCGGATTTCAGGTACAAGGTACCGCTACCACCCCGGCTAGTATGGTCCTTTCCGGTCATCGGATCAAGTATAGTATAACAGAAAAGCGCCCCGAATGCAAGAGCAATATATAAAGTAAAAGAATAATTTGCGAGCGGGGCGCGCGGGGTCAGGTGATGACGAATCCGCCGTTGGGGCTGATGACCTGGCCGGTCAGGAAGGTATCGTCGCGCACCAGATACAGCGCCAGCCCGGCGACTTCGTCCGGGGTGCCCATGCGGCCGAGAGGCGTGTCGTGGCACAACTCCTCGCGGGTTTCCGCAGGCAGGGCGGCGTTCATGTCCGTGTCGATGACGCCGGGGGCGATGCAGTTGACGCGGATGCCGGAGGGACCGACCTCTTTGGCGAGTGCTTTGGTCATGCCGATAAGCCCCGCTTTGGTGGTGGAGTACAGCACTTCGCAGGCGGAGCCGACCATCCCCCACACGGAGGAGACGTTGAGGATCGTGCCGCTGCCGCGTCGGATCATCTCGGGCAGGACCTCGCGGATGCAAAAGAAGGGCGCGCGCAGATTGACCGCTACCGTCTGCTCCCAGAGCGGCGTGTCAACGTCCTGAAAAAGCTGGAAGGAGGAGACGCCGGCGCAGTTGATGAGGGCGTCGACGGGACCGTGACGCTCTCTCGCAAGGCGGAACGCCTCGCGCACGGCCGCCTCGTCCGTACCGTCCGCGCACAGAGCCAAAGCGCCCGTGCGGCGCGCAAAATCCTGCGCCCCGGCGCTCGTACGGTAGGTAAAGGATACGGCATATCCCGCGTCGCGGAAACGGCGGACCATCGCCGCTCCGATCCCGCGGGATCCGCCGGTCACGAAAACATGCGCCATGACGCTGCTCCTTTGGTCGTTTGTGTTTTGTTTGCGGTGGTAAGACCGGTAAGATGAGTATATCATATTATTTTGAAGTGTCAAGACGCGGAGACGGATTTCGCTGTCTTTCGGCACGCGCTTTTTTTATAATGGGCGCAGGACGAAAGAAAGGGGGGATATCGTGATCTATATCGTCGATCGGACGCCGGAGAGGGCGGAATGCTGGCGGCAGATCCTGCGCAGACAGATGCTCTTTGCCAGGGTGGTGCCGTGGTCGGAACTCTCCCCCGCCCCGGATGCGCGGGTGAGGGGATGCGCGCCGACGGACGCGGAGGCCGTCCTGCTCTCGACGGCCGGCTGTTCTGCCTCGGACGCGGAAACGGTCAGGCGCTGTTTTTCTGTCCGGCCGCTCTGCCCGACGCCGGAGGAGGTTTTTGTCCCTTCTTTCGGCTCGATCGATCGCCCGAACGCGCCGGAAGAGGGAGCGGAGACGGGGATCCTGCGCTGCCCGGACAGC
>JAGDBW010000164.1 GCA_017958845.1 Clostridia bacterium
AGATTCCGGATGGTCTTTTCGCCGTCCTTCCACAAAAACGGCTCCCCGCCGTAAAGAAACAGGATCCGCACCCCCCGATCATAGAGCTGCCGCATCTCCTGCCGGATCTGTATATACGGATACATGACGGAGGTGATGTTGTTGACGGAGCAGTGCCTGCATGCCAGATTGCACTTGTCGGTGATGATGATCGTTCCCACGATCGGCTTCTTTGTCCGGAACAGGATCGTTTTCAAACCAAAACCGGCCAGATAAAGAAAAGAAGAAACATTCATCGCACACCCCGCTGAGGATTTTCCCCACCCACCGACAACAAGACGGGTCGCCCCCGTTTGTCGGAAAGGTTACAAAAGTATACCACAAATGCCCGAAAAACGCAAGTCGGCTCCCTCGAGCGCCTGTCAAACGCTTGAACGCCCCCCTCCTTTGTGGTATAATCATTTCAACACGTATATGCCGGAGGCCCCCATGCCGTCTTCTCCCACCTACCTGCGCTTCCTGCTTGACCAGCTTTCCTCCCGCCCCGACGTCACCGGGCGGGCCATGATGGGCGAGTACGTCCTCTACTGCCGGGGCGTCGTCGTCGGCGGGGTCTACGACGACCGCCTGCTGCTCAAACCCACGCCCGCCGCCCGCCGCCTGCTGCCGGACGCCCCCCTCGAGCGCCCCTATCCGGGCGCGCGAGAGATGCTGCTCGTCGAGGAGGTGGACGACCGGGACTTCCTGACCCGCCTGTTCGACGCGCTGGCCGACGAGGCGTCCGCCCCCGTCCCGCTCCCACAGCCAACGCCGCCCAAAAAAGAAAAAACACCGCCAAAGCGAAAGGAATCCGTCCATGATCCCCAACTTCCGTGACCTCGGCGGCCTCGCCGCCGCCGACGGCAAAACGATCAGACCCGGTCTGCTCTTCCGTTCCGCCGACCTCTCCTCGGCTGAGTCTGCCGATCTCTCCGGCATTTCCGCCGTCGTCGATCTGCGCACCCCCGCGGAGTGCGCGGAGCGCCCCGACCGGTGCTTTTCCGCCGTCCGGATCGCCGCCCCGTTCTTTGTCGACGCGATCCCGGGGCTCAGCCACGAAGAAGAAAACGAGCTGTCCGGCGTCCCGGATCTGACCCGACTCTACGCCATCCTGATCCGCTCCTGCTGCGACGCCATCCGCGAGGCGCTGCTCACCGTGCTGCGCCACGACTTTACCGCCGGCGGCATCCTCTGGCATTGCACGGAAGGGAAGGACCGCAGCGGCATCCTGACCGCGCTGGTGCTGGGAGCCCTGGGTGTAAAGAGAGAAGAGATCCTGCGCGACTACCTGCTCACCAACCGCGTCAGCATGCCCAAAGCAGAGCAGTACCGCGAGCAGCTCGCCGACCGCTACGGTCCCGAGCCGGCCGAGCGGATCTATCACGCGATGATCGCGGAGGAGCGCTACCTCGAGGCGGCGTGGGCCGAGATGGGCCCGGACTATCTCACCGCCCGCCTCGGCGTCGACGAGCCGACGCTCGCGCGCTTCCGCGCGTCTGTCCTGACGGACCACAGCTCCGCCTCCGACCGGCGGTGAGTGCCCCCCTCGGGCGACAAAAAAACGCGCCTTTTGAAAAAAAGTCAAAAGGCGCGTTTTTTATTTTCCGTGCGGCTCCGCCGCGCGGACCGGGCCGTTCATTCGGTCCCGGCGTTCTCCTGCGGCGGCGCGGCCGCCGGCGCGTCGGTCCCGATCCGGCCTTCCTCCATCAGCCGCAGCATGATGGAGGCATACGAGGGGTCAAACTGGGTGCCCATCCCCTCCCTAAACTCCCGCATCACCGCTTCTTTGGTCAGCGGGGCGCGGTAGCTGCGGGCGGAGGTCATAGCGTCATACGCGTCCGCCACCGCGATGATGCGCGCGATCTGCGGGATATCCCCGCCCGCCAGTCCGTCCGGGTAGCCCCCGCCGTCATAGCGCTCGTGGTGATAGTGCGCCCCGATGCTCAAAAACGGCGCCTGCTTGATGCTGGAGAGGATCTGTTCGCCCAGGATCGGGTGCGCCTTGATCTGCGCAAATTCTTCTTCGTTCAGTCTGTCCCGCTTGTTGAGGATGTCCAGGCTGACGCCGATCTTGCCCACGTCGTGCAGCAGAGCCGCAAAGTAGACCTGATCGCACGTCTTCGCCGGCAGGCCAGCCTCGCGCGCGATCTGCCGGGCGTAGGCGGCGACCCGGCTCGAGTGTCCGCGCGTATATTTGTCCTTGGCGTCGATGGCGTTGGCCAGCGCCTCGGTCGTCTGCTCAAAGATGGCGGCCTCTTTCTTCTGCGTCTCCATATAAAACGCCAGCTCGTGCGCCCTCGCCCGCTCGGCGGCCTCGCTGAGAAAACTCAGCGCATAGGTATAAAAGACGCACACCACCAGCGCCGTCGTCATATTGATCAGCGACAGCCCGTAGGCAAAGATCTGAAAGATCGACGCGATCGTGGGCAGGGCGATGCTGACGATCATCGAGCGGGCCAGCCGGCGGTTGATGCGCTTCCCGTACCGAA
>JAGDBW010000165.1 GCA_017958845.1 Clostridia bacterium
CGCAGCTCGCCGCCCAGCTCGGCGTACCGCCGGGCCATCCGCTCCGCGGCCTCGCCCGACCCGCCGGCCGGCACGTCCGCGTCGCCGGCGACAAACGCGCCGTAGGCGTACAGCCACGCAAAAGCCGAAAACGCCCCGCCCAAAAACCCGGTCAGCCCCATCCGCAGCAGCGGATGGCGAAAGCGGGACGCCAGATCAAAGAGGCTCTTTGTGCCGTAGCGGACGTACAGCGAGGCCATGACCCCCGCCGTCCCGACGGCCGAGGCGGCCCGTTTCAGCAGACGCCGATCCCGCGGCGCAAAGACAGAAGCCATCGCCTCCACCGCGTCGATCAGGGCGTCGATCTCCTTTTTGTCCACGGGCGAGAGCTCGTGCATCCGACGGCGCAGCAGCGCCGTGTCGCGCCCAAAGGCGAGGGTCTCGTCGCACAGCCGACATTGAAAAAACGTCTCCGAGCGACAGAGCGCCGTCCGGTCGTCCAGCATGCCCACCGCCCGCCACAGGTCGTTCTGACGGGTGCCGGGCAGAGTCCCGTTGAGCCAGTGCATACAGTTGTCGATCAGATAGGCGCCGCGCCGCCAGGCGGTCAGCTCCCCGCCGGGGCGCGTGTGTTTTTCGAGGATCAGACAGTCGACCCCGGCCTGCCTGAGCCGGATACCGGCCGTCAGACCCGCCACGCCCGCGCCTACGATCACCGCATTGGCCATATACGTTCTCCCTGTTCGTTTTTTTCAGTATACCGCCTCCGGCGGTCGGTTATTCACACGTTTTGTCGCGGGACCGTCCGGACGCCGAAAACGTCGCCCGAAGCCCCGCGGGGCAGAGCCCCCGCGGCAGGTCGGCGCGCGGCAGGGCAGATCACCCCCGCGGCATAGCCCCGCAGGGCAGACCACCCTCCGCGGCATAGCCCCCTGCGGCCGAGGCCGCAAAGGGACAAAAAAAGGAGAAGAACAGCGCTCGGTTTGTCGTTCTTCTCCCAAAGTCAAGTCCGTATCAAAGTGTCAAAAGCGCCGTGCGGCCCACGGCCGCTTTCTTATTTGATATCGTCGATGTAGTAGTCCCGGAACAGCGCGGCGATGCTCCGGTAGGTCTCTTCGTCAAAGGGCGAAGTCAGCCCCGCGTTGTGCAGCGCCTCGGAGAGGCTCTCGGTCTCGGAGGAGAGCAGCGAGAGATAGGCTTCCACGCCGCTCTGATAGTCCACGGTGCCGGTCGCCAGCACTTCCAGCGCGCCGAGCATGGAGGTCGCGTAGCTGATATAGTAGCCGGGGCTCTCGATGCAGACCATATACCAGTAGGTCTCGGGCGTGATGGAGTAGAAGTAGGACATCAGATCGTAGCCGGTGTCCACGCGGCCGTTGTCGGTGGTCAGCTCGTCGTCGCCGTAGATCTTCATGACGGCGGCGCGGTAGACGTCGTCCAGGTCGTCCGCGGTCAGCTCGTCGGCGTGGGCATAGACGTAGGTCTCAAACTCGTTGATGATGAGCTGCTGGCAGATATCGAACACCGCCTGGAAGCAGTTGTACTCCGCGACGGCCTCCATCACGATCTCGCCGAACACGTCGGACGCAAAGACGGTAAAGAGCATCTCGCTGCCCTGCGACTGCACTTCGCTCAGGTCCATGCTGCCGCGGCCGTCGAACAGGTAGGCGGAGTAGTGGCCGAACTCATGCACAAAGGTGTAGATGCCGTCGTAGCCGGGGCCAAAGTAGAGGATCGGCGTGTCGGGGTTGTACAGATGCCAGGTAAAGGCGCCCTGGTACGAGTCGGGATGTTTGGAACGAAAGTATTTTCCGTGATCGAGAAAGTCGTTGTAGTAGCCCAGCGCCTCTTGTCCCAGGCTCTTGTAGTATTTGAGCAGCGTCCGCGAAGCGGCAAAACCGTCATAAGGATACTCAAAGAGCAGTGACTCCACCAAGGACTTGCCGTCGTCGGACAGGCTCTGATAGTCGCCCACAAAGGCGTTGTAAGTGTCGACCAGCAGCGGCACGAGATACTCCGCGTTCCACGCCACGATCTGCCCGGCGTCCTCGACCGAATAGTCACGGCCGTAGACCGACTCGTAGGCGTATTCCATATAGTCGGCGTAGCCGAGATTGCGGGCGATCTCGTTCTGCACGGCGACAAAGTCCATATACAGATCGCGGATGGCCGCCTGGCCCTCGCCCACGTCATAGGCGTCCAGTTCGCGGTAGGCCACCAGCAGCTCGTCGGCGCGGTTCTGCAGCTCGACAAACTCGTCGGTATACAAGGCGGCCTCGTCCAGCGCCTGGCGGATCTCCTGCTCGGTCCATCCCTCAAAGAAAGCGTCGCGATAGGGCGAGTCGTAGATGTCCTGATACATCGCGATCAGATCCTGGAGGATGTCGGTCTGCAGAGCGGATATGTAGAGGTAGTTGTCCGAGGACTCCTCGTCGTCGCCAAACAGGCAGTACTCGATATAGGCCAGACGGTACTGGTCGACCAGCAGGCCGTAGAGTTCGTCCAGCTCCTCGTAGGCGGTCAGAAATTCCTGTTCTTTCCCGCCGTCTTCGATCAGGTCGTACGCCTTTTCGATCAGATCGCGAAAATACTGTTCGTTCTGTTCGGTATAGCGGTACACCAGCGTCTTGTCGCCGATGTCAAACACGTCCTCGTCGATGTCCGCGTAGGGGTCTCGGTCAGAAAAGAACTTGGTCTGGTCGGTAAACGCCTTCTTGGCAGGTCCAACGCTCATGGAGCAGGACGCCAGCGCCGGCAGAGCCAGCAGGCAGACCAGCGCCAGGGTCAACAGGCGGACACAAAGCTTCTGTTTCATGGTAGATCTCCTTTTCATCATGGTACGACGGCGCGCCCGGCGCCGCCCCGGCAGACAAAAACGCCGTCGGCGGATGGTAAATGATGAAACATTATATCACACCCGTCCGTCAAAAGTCAATCACAAAAAAACACAAAGCAAACAAAACCGACAAGCCGAAAAAAGGCCGAAAAAAACAAAGAAGACGCCCCTCTCCGCTCGGTTTCGGCGCCGCTCCTCCCGCGGCTTTTTTCTTGACAATGATTTGTATGATATGTTACAATATTTGGGTATAACGGAGGGCGACACATGCTGCAAAAAAACGCCTCATGGACGGCGCAGATCGAAGAACTCAACTCATTCGGCCACGGCGTGACCCACGCGGACGGCATGGTCGTGTTTGTGACCGGCGCCGTGCCCGGCGACGTCGTGCGCGCCCGGGTCATCAAAGTCGCGCGGACCTACGCCGTCGCCCGCGCCGAGGAGATCCTCACCCCCTCCCCCGTGCGAGAAAAAGACGCCTGTCCGGCCCGCGGATGCGGCGGCTGTATCTACGGCTCGGTCACCTACGAGGCCGAGCGGGAGGCCAAGCGCGCCGGCGTCGCCGCCGCTTTCCTGCGCGCGGGCCTGCCCGAGGTGACGGTCGAGGAGGTCGTCAGCCCCTCGCCGCGCCTCGGCTACCGCAACAAGGCGCAGTACCCCGTCGCCCTGACCCCCGCGGGCGAGCCGGTCATCGGCTTTTTTGCCCCGCACACCCACCGCGTCGTCGAGGCGGCCGGCTGTCCGCTCCAGCACCCGACCTTCCCCAAAATGCTGGAGATCATCCGGGGTTTTGTCAAAAAGCATCATATTCCGATCTACGACGAGGCGACGGGGCAGGGTCTTTTGCGGCATATCTGCCTGCGCGTCGGCGAGGCGACGGGCGAGATCCTGTGCGTGCTCGTTTTGACCCGCGGCGAGCTGCCGCACGCCGATGAGCTGACCGCCGACCTGCGCGCCGCCGTGCCGGGGCTGGTCGGCGTCGTCCTCAATATCAACCCCGCCGCCACCAACGTCGTGTTCGGCGAGCGCTTCGTCACCCTGTGGGGACGCGACCGGCTCACGGATATCCTCTGCGGCCTGCGCCTGCGCGTCGCCGCCCCCGCCTTTTATCAGGTCAACCGCCGCGCCGCCGAAGCCCTCTACGCCCTCGCGGCGGAGCGCGCCGCCCTCTCCCCCTCCGACGTCCTGCTCGACCTTTTTTGCGGCGCGGGCAGCATCGGGCTGTCCATGGCGGGCC
>JAGDBW010000166.1 GCA_017958845.1 Clostridia bacterium
CCGCCCCCGCGACCACCGCCCCCTGACAGCGACGACAGATCTTTTTCATCTTTTCCGAGCGCCGACCCCGGTCGGCGCTCTTTTGTTTCCCGTTTTTTCTCTCGTTTGCCCGCGACGATCTATCCCTTGTCAATAAAATCGTGTGTCCGACCGCACGCGGTCGGACACACACATCATTTTGCGCCTATGGTGCAAAGCATCATTTCTTGCCGCACGGCGAGAAACATCCGGCCGCGCTTGTGGCTCGCTTCGACCGTGTACCGTTCACACTCCTCTTCGCTCGTTGCCCGGTCCTCTCGCGCCGGCGTATCATGTTGCGCTCCGCGCAACGCATCATTTCGTCGCGCTCGCGCGACGACTCTCTCTCCCGTACAGCCGCGCCAGCCCGCGCCATTCGGCGCGGTCGATGCCGGCGAGCTGCGCGTCGGTGACCCGCCACGCCCAGTTGCCCGAGGCCCGGCCGGGGAGGTTCATGCGCGTGTCGCCGCCAAAGCGCAGCAGGTCCTGCAGAGGGAGGATCACCGTGTCCGCCGCCGAGGCGTACAGCACCCGGATGGCCTCGTCGCACGCGCGCTCCCAGCTTTCGCCCTCGCAGCCGCAGTAGCGCATCAATCGCTGCCGCTCCGCGGGGTCCATCTCCCAGATATAACCCAGCAGCGTGTCGTTGTCGTGCGTGCCGGAGTAGGCGACGCAGTTCTTTTCGTACCGAAAGGGCACGTGCCGCGACGTCTCGTCGCCGGCAAAGCCGAATTGCAGCACCCGCATACCGGGAAAGCCGCTGTATCTGACCAGCTTTTCTACGTCCCGCGTCTCCTCCCCCAGGTCCTCCGCGATCACGGTGCGGCCGGCGGCGATCCGCCGCACCATATCGACAAAGGCGCGGCCCGGTCCCTTGACCCACTTGCCTTCGCGGGCGGTCGTTGCTCCCGCGGGGATGGCCCAAAAAGAAGAAAACCCTCTGAAATGATCCAGCCGCACACCGTCAAACCACTCAAACATGTGTTCCAGCCGCTCGCGCCACCAGCCGTAGCCGTCCTCCTTCATCTTCTTCCAGTCGTAGAGCGGATTGCCCCACATCTGCCCGTCTTTCGCAAAGTAGTCGGGCGGACAGCCCGCGACGCGGCGGGGGCGGCCGTCTGCGGTCAGATCAAACAGATGCGGCGCCGCGTCCACGTCGGCGCTCTCGGCCGAGACGTAGATCGGCACGTCGCCGACGATCCGCACGCCGCGTTCGTTGGCGTAGGCCTTGACCTCTTTCCACTGGCGGTCAAAGACGTATTGACAAAAAGCCCACAGGCGGTACACCCCGCCATCCGTGTCGGATTTTTCGGGGTTTTCCGAGGCCGCGCGCCGCGCCATATAGCGGCAGAAACGCTCGGCCTGCGGGTGTGCGGCGAGATAGCCGTCGATCTCCTTGTCCGCGCCCGCGCGCTCGGCGGCCTGCGCGAGCAGGGCGAGGCGCTCTCCGTCCAGCCGCTCAAATTCGCACAGATAGGGCGAGCGCTCCCGCGCCGCCTCCAGCTCCGCCGCCGAGATCAGCCCGTCGCGGGCGAGCCGCGGCAGGGAGATCATATACGGATTGCCCGAAAAGGCAGAAAAAGACTTGTAGGGCGAGTGGTACTCGTCCGGCAGGCAAAAGGGCAGTACCTGCCAGATCCCGAACCCGCAATCGACCAAAAAATCAACGAAACGCAGACATTCGTCGCCAAACCCCCCGCATCCGTAGCCGTTTGGGAGGGATGTGACGTGCGCGAGCACTCCGGCCGTTCGTTCCAAGGCGTGGTTCCTCCGGTTTTTTTCTTTATGATGCCCCGAAAAGGCAAAAAACACCCGGCCGCGGCCGGGTGAAGATCTTATTTGGCGAGCTGTCCCGCCGCCGACATCTTGAGATACGCGTCGATAAAGCCGTCGATATCCCCGTCCATGACCGCGCCGATGTTGCCGTTCTCATAGCCGGTGCGGGTATCTTTTGCCAGCGTATAGGGCATAAATACGTAGGAGCGGATCTGCGCGCCCCATTCGATGTTGGTCTTGGTCCCCTGGATATCCTCGATGCGCGCCAGCTTTTCGCGCAGCTTGATCTCCATGAGCTTGCTTTTCAGCATATGCAGGGCGGTCTCCTTGTTCTGTAACTGGCTGCGCTCGGTCTGGCATCCCACCACGATCCCGGTCGGCTTGTGCACGATGCGGATGGCCGAGTCGGTCTTGTTGATGTGCTGGCCGCCCGCACCGGAGGAGCGGTGCGCCGTGACTTCGATATCCTCGTCGCGGATGACGATCGAGTCGTCGTCCTCAAACTCCGGCATCACCTCCACCGACGCAAAGGACGTCTGCCGCCGGCCCGAAGCGTCAAAGGGCGAGATGCGCACCAGACGGTGCACGCCGTTTTCGCTTTTGAGAAAGCCGTAGGCGTTGAGCCCCTCAAACTTGAGCGTCGCGCTCTTGATGCCCGCCTCGTCGCCGTCCAGCCAGTCGATCAGCGTCACCTTGTAGCGGTGGCTCTCGCCCCAGCGGGCGTACATGCGGTAGAGCATCTGCGCCCAGTCCTGGGCCTCGGTGCCGCCCGCCCCCGGATGAAAGGAGACGATGGCGTTGTTCTTGTCATATTCGCCGGTCAGCAGGGTCTCCAGCCGCTGATGCTCGGCCTCGGCCTCGATGGCGGCGAGCTCGGAGCAGACCTCGTCGACCGAGGACTCGTCGTTCTCTTCGATCGCCATCTCGGCGAGGGTGAGCGCGTCGTCGCGCCGCCGCAAGAGGTCCCGGTAGGCGGCGATGATATCCTTGCTCTGCTTGATGGATTGGAGCACCTTGGTGCTGTTTTTCGGGTCGTTCCAAAAGTCCGGCGCCAGCGTCTGCGCCTCCCACTCGTCGATCTTTCGCGTCAGCTCGTCGATGCGCAGGGCGACGCCGAGATCCTCCAGGGGCGCCTTCATGGCGGAAAGTTTCTGTTTGGCTTCTTCGAGCGCAATGATCATTGCACCGTCCTCCTGTCGTTTGTCAGCCGTCGTTTTATCTTTATAATTATAGCACAGACCCGAGTGTTTGTAAACACCGAAAAAGGCGTCGATACGCTTGACAAAGCCCCCCGCAAAACGGTATAATATGAAATTGATAAAAAAATACGGAAAGGAACCGCCATGATCGTCACCAAACAATCCCTGATCGGCGACGTGCTCGACTTCGACCGCGAGACCGCCCGCTTCTTCTTTGAGATCGGCATGCACTGCCTCGGCTGTCCCGCCTCTCGCGGCGAGACCATCGAGGACGCCTGCGCCGTCCACGGCACCGACGCCGACGCGCTGGTCAAGACCATCAACGACTATCTGAGCCGCAAAGCATGACGCCTCCCCGGCTTGACGCGCGGCTTTCGGCCGCCGCCGGTTACGTCAGGCAGGGCGCGTACATGGCCGACGTCGGCTGTGACCACGCACACCTGCCTGTTTTTCTGTGTATGACCGGCCGCGTCGACCGCGCCGTCGCCGCCGACGTCGCCGACGGCCCCTGTGAGCGCGCCCGCGCCTGCGTCGAGCGCTACGGCCTGTGCGACCGGATCCGCGTCGTTCGCACCGACGGCCTGGCGGGACTGGAAAGAGAAGGGCTGACCGACGTCGCCGTGTGCGGCATGGGCGGGGAGCTGATCGTC
>JAGDBW010000167.1 GCA_017958845.1 Clostridia bacterium
CACGGTCCTTTTTGTCGGGCAAGAGGAGACTGAACAGAGGCGTCAGCACCAGCCCCGCCAGCATACATAACGCGCCCGCGTTGATGGGCGATTGCAGAAAAGCGGGAAAGATCGACCGCGCCAGGATGTTGGCCATCATCACCACGGTCGAAAAGCCAAAGCTCACCCAGCACCCCGCGCGCGAGGCCTTTTTCCAGTACAGCCCGTAGAGGAACGGCGCGAGGAACGCCCCCGCCATCGCGCCCCACGAGATGCCCATCAGCTGCGCGATAAAGGCCACGCCCGACCGATACTGAAAGATCGCGATGCCCGCCGAGACGGCGATAAAGACCGCGATGAGGACCCGCATCGTGAGCAGCGACTGCTTTTCGCTCATCTCCTTTTTGACCGTCCCGCGGACAAAGTCCAGCGTCAGAGTCGAGGAGGAGGTCAGCACCAGCGAGGAGAGGGTGGACATCGAGGCCGAAAGGACCAGGATCACCACCAGAGCGATCAGGATCGACGGCAGACCCGCCAGCATCGCGGGCACGATCGCGTCGTAGCCGGCTTTCGCCACGTCCACCCGGTCAGAAAAGAGCCGGCCGAACCCGCCGAGAAAATAGCAGCCGCCCGCCACCACCGTGGCGAAGAGGGTGGAGATGACCAGCCCCTTGGAGAGGGCCTGCTCGCTCTTGATGGCATAGAACTTCTGCACCATCTGCGGCAGGCCCCAGGTCCCGAGACTGGTCAGGATCATCACGCCGATCAGACCCAGCGGGTCCGGCCCGAAAAAGGACGCAAACACGCCCGGCACGGTCGTAGTCCCGTCGGAGACGGCCGCGAGGTCGGTGATAGCGGCCGAAAAGCCGCCCTGCGCGGCCAGCACCGCGGCGACGACGGCGACGATGCCGAACAGCATGATGATCCCCTGGATAAAGTCGTTGACCGCCGTCGCCATAAAACCGCCCGCGATCACGTACACGGCCGTCAGCACGGCCATGACGATCACGCAGATCGCATAGTCGACGTGAAACGCCATCTCAAACAGCCGGCTCAGGCCGTTGTAGAGCGAGGCGGTGTAGGGGATGAGAAAGACAAAGATGATGGCCGACGCGGCGAGCTTCAGCCCGCGGCTGCCGTACCGGGAGGCAAAGAACTGCGGCATGGTCGCCGAGTCGAGATGCTGGGTCATGACGCGCGTGCGCCGCCCCAGCACCGCCCAGGCGAGCAGGGAGCCGAGCAGGGCGTTGGCGATGCCGATCCAGGTCGCGGCGACGCCGTACTTCCAGCCGAACTGGCCGGCGTACCCGACAAAGATGACCGCCGAAAAGTAGGACGTGCCGTAGGCAAACGCCGTCAGCCACGGGCCGACCTTCCGCCCCCCGAGCACAAAGCCGCTCACGTCCGTGGAGTGCTTCTTGCAGTACAGCCCCACCGCGATCATCACGCCGAAAAAGATGACGAGCATCGAAAGTTTGACAAAGAGATCCATACCGTCCTCCGAACAGGGATATACAAGGATATAAAGATAGCAAAGATAATAAAGAGACAAAAAAGCATCTTGTCCCGGTTTTCGCGTTCGCTTTCGCCCGGTTCGCTTTCCTTTTTCTTTCTTATTGAGCCGATCCGTGACGTCGGTCCGTTCCGCGCTGCTGATAATAGCGCTCTTTCGCGGCGTACATCACCATATCCGACTCTCTGAGCATGTCCTCGACCGGCTTTTTCCCGTCGGCAGAAAAGCTATAACCCACAGCGCAGTGGTAGTCCGTTTCGCCGACGTTGTTTTCGATGCGCCGGATCAGCTCCGTCATCTCGGTCTGCGTCGTTTTGCGGCACAGGACGACAAACTCGTCGCCGCCGATCCGATATCCGAACTGCCTGCTTTTCAGCGCCCGGCGAAAGCAAAGCGCCAGCGTGAGCAGCGCCTCGTCTCCGGCGGCGTGTCCGAGCGTGTCGTTGATGACCTTCAGCCCGTTCATGTCGATGGATATCAGCGCCGTGATCTCCTCCGGGTTCTTGCAGATATCGGCGTGGTAGGCGTGTCGGTTGAGCAGTCCCGTCAGCGAGTCCTTCTTTGTCTGCTCCAGGATCTCAAACACGTAGTAGACAAACAGAGCGACGGCGAGCGTCGTGCAAAAGATCTTGGAAAAGTCGCTTTCGAACACAAACGGAAAGACCAACGCCGAAAGCAGCGCAAGGCTGAGAAAGGCAATGGGGACGATCTCCATCCACTTTTTGTTGCTTCTCTTGACCAGCAGATAAACCAGAGCGACGCAGTACAGCCCCGCCACGACAAAGGGCAGATAACCGAGCGCCCCGCGTGAAAAACGGTTGTCCGCGTCGATGCGGAAGACGATGCCCGTAAAGATCGAAACGACGTTGATCGCCGCGAGGAGAATGGAGGGGATAAATATATACCAGGTCTGTTTTTTTACCAGCGAATAGATGATCTGAGAGACAAAGAAGGGCGTCGCGCTGTATCGGATCGCCATCAGAACGCAGCGCAGGACCCTGTGCTCGCTGTACATCGCGTACTCAAATTCCGCAAAGACGGCAAGAGAAAGCAAAAACACGCCGGCGACCAGAACGTACAGACGCCGGATCGTCTTTTTGTCCAGAAAAACCGTGATGCGGAGCGCGATCGCAAACGCGGACAAAATCAATATCAGCGACCAGTTCTGCAAAATATACTCTTTGATCATACGCTATCCTTTTACAGTGTCCAGACCGGGTCGTTTTTTGCGGCGTGTCCCGGCTCATCCGCCGCCCCCTGTCACAAAGGGCAGAAAAAACAAAAACAGTATACCACAAACGATCGAAAAATAGAAGAGTTTTGCGTCATTTTATCGCGGCTTTAGACGTTGATCATAAAATAGTGAAATAAAGAAAGGGCAAAATCGCGGTTTTCCCCCGTCCGCGAGGACGGATTTCGCAAAAAAAGCGCGCTTTCGCGCGCCTTTTGGCCGGAGCCGATGAACGGGCCAAAACCGGCATGAGGGGTCAGAGCGTCCCGACGAGATGGTTTTCCAGCGCCCGCGCGACGGCCTCGAGGTCCGCGCGATCCCGCGCGCCGAAGCGCGAGAGGGAGGCGCTGTCGACGTCCAGCACGCCGTACAGCCGCCCGTCCCAAAACAGCGGCACGACGATCTCCGAGCGGCTGCGCGCGTCGCAGGCGATATGTCCGGCAAAGGTCGTCACGTCCTCCACGCACACGGTCTCGCCCCGCTGCGCGGCCGTGCCGCACACGCCGCGTCCGCGGCGGATACAGGTACAGGCGACCCGCCCCTGAAACGGCCCGAGCCACAGGTCGCCCGCCTCGTCCGCGAGATAAAAGCCGACCCAGTTGATATCCTCCAGCGTCTCGGCGAGCAGCGCGCCGACGTTGGCCAGCAGCGGCAGATCCCGCCGGCTGCCCTCTCCGAGGGCGGCCACGCGCTCGACGCATTCTTTTCGATCCATACATACCTCCGCGCCCCGCGCCGATCGACCCGCCGCGGGCACAAAACGAATTCAAACCGAACGCCGAAAAGCGAAAGCGGACGCCGGCGAAGGCCGGCCGCCCCGCCCGTTTCCGGTCGAAAAGCCCCCCGCGTCAGCTCTCGATCTGCGGGAACGTGACGCTGATCTCTCCGTAGGAAGAATAATAGAAATAGATGCTTTCTTCCTCTCCCACAGCCAGCCGGACCTCTTCGATCCGACCGTCGACGATCCGGACGGCCCAAAGGCCGTACCGCGCGGCGAGCGACACGTTCTCCGATTCGCCCGTTTGCGGCACGGACACGTAGGTGTTCGTCTCTTCGTCAAATGCAAAATCGGCGTACCGGTGTTCAAACAGGCCATAACTCATAAAGAACTCGACGAGCGTGCTTTCACGCTCCTCGACGGTCCATCCGTTCCAATAAGAGTAGTCGTCATAGGTCAGCACGTCGCCGGCGAGGGCCTTCATATGGACGTATCCGTCGGTCCTCTGCTCGGCGGGCGGCTCGCCTTCCGGCTGTGTCCGCAGCCCCAGACCGGTCACATAGATCTTTCCGTCGTCAAAGGAAACGGTCGCTTCCCAGTCCTCTCCCGACGCGGGATCCGGCCCCATCGCTCCGGGATAGACCACCCGGATCATGAGGTTGGAGCGGAACGCCAGCTTTTCGAGATCGAACAGATCGTTCCATTCATCCTCGGTCACCCGATAGCTCTCCGCGCCGCCCTCGGGCGCGGCCGTGGTCGCGGTCTCGGTCCCGCCGGTCGTCCGTCCGGCGCTTCCGCCGCACGAATCGCAGGCGACGAAACAAAACAGGCACACAGCGGCCAAAAGCAAAACCGATATCTTTTTCATGTCCGATACCTCGCGTGTCGATATGATATAAAATTATACTCCCGGAAACCCGACAAGTCAACAGCGATCGCCCGCCGTTCGACGGTTTCTGACCGCGCCGCGCTCTTGTCCCGCCGGAGCGGATCCGGTCGGCGAAGCGACAGAAAAAAGACGCCGCGGCACAGCGCGGCGTCTGCCGACCTCCGGCGCAGGCGTCAAAAGTCGATGTACGGCAGATCCGGTTCCCGGTACTCAAAGGACTCGACGTCGGTGCGCGCGTCACACTCCGGGTTGGTACAATGGCGGGAGCGCTCGCCCGGCGCCTCTTCGGTGGCGGGGACGTCGATGGTCCACTCGGTCGACCAGACGTGCTCGCCCAACACACCGTCGTTGACGTCCCGCGTCGCGCCGCAGGCGGCGCACACCTGATGATCGACGCCCTCGTGCCGGCAGTCGCCGTCGGTGTGGGAGACCGTCTCCCATTGGTGCTCGCAGACCGGCGACGTTTCGATCGGGGCGGTTTCGGCGGGGGGTTCCGTCTGTATCGGGCCGGTTTGGATGTCCGATTCTGTCTCCGGGTCGGTCACATGGTCGCCGTGCGGTCCCGTGAGCGGCTCGCTCGCGGCGGGATCGGCGCGGACGGGGATCGGCGCGATTTCGACGCGACATCCCGCGCATCCGACGCAGGCGATGAGCAGCAGCGCCGCACAGACCATCCGATGTCGTTTCATGGCCGTCTTTCTCCTTCGGTTTCGGGCGGAGGTGTTCGTTCGCTTTCAGTATACCACAGATCGGGCGGCGCAGAAAGGGGCAGATTGCCCATTTTGAGGCGGCTTTTTTGGGCACAACAGACAACGGCGGCGCTTGACTTCGACGGCTCCCTGTGCTACAATCAACTTGCGCGGCCGCACGGCCGCCGCACGTATCCCTCTCCACCGCGCCGATGTGGCGGAACAGGCAGACGCCTCGGACTTAAAATCCGATGAGGATTTGACCCCTCGTACCGGTTCGAGCCCGGTCATCGGCACCACGAAAAAGTCTCTTTTGTCTGGCAAAAGAGACTTTTTCAATGATATCCGTTCCCTTCGGGCACGGAGGATATACCTTTGGTATGATAGGTGCTTCGCATAGGGTTTACGCCTGCGGCGTACGAAGGAACGGCGAAAACCGGCAGAGCTGCGGCGAAAGTTCAAAAACTGTTTACACAAAACGGGCGCGTATGATATACTATATATGTCGTTGAAAAAAGGAACACCCTCCAAAAAAAGGAGACCCGCCGTGTTCGGATACGTCAGACCTCACCCCGCCGACCTCTACGTGCGGGAATACGAGTTTTACAAGGCGGCCTACTGCGGCCTGTGCCGCGCCATGCGAAAAGAAACGGGACAGCTCAGCCGCCTGACCCTCTCCTACGACCTTTTGCTGCTCGCGCTGGTGCGCATGCTCTACCTGCCCGTCGACGACCCGACGCTCATCCGCTCCCGCCGCCGCCGCTGCATCGCCCACCCGCTCAGGCGACGGCCCATGCTCGAGACCAACCCCGCGCTCGATTACGCCGCCCGCGTCTCGGCCCTGCTCTCCTACTACAAGGTCCGGGACGACCGCGTCGATGCCCGCGGCTTCCGCCGCCTGCTCGCCGCGGCGGCCACCCCCGTCGTGGCCTGCGCCCGCAGGAGAGCCGATCTGCCCGCTCTCGACCGCCTGATCCGAGAGAGCCTCGACCGCCTCGCCGAACTGGAAGCGGACGACGCCGCCTCGGTGGACGAGCCGGCCGAGGTGTTCGGCGGGATGCTGGGCGAGGTCTTCGCGTGGGATCTGCCGCCGCGCGACGCCGTGGTCGCCCGCGCCTTCGGTCGCGGACTGGGGCGGTTCATCTACGTCGCCGACGCCGCCGAGGACTACCCCGAGGACGTGCGCCGCGACCGTTACAACCCCTACCGCCGCGTCTGCGGCGACCGTGCATGGACCGACGCCGACAGAGCGTCGGTCAGGACCGCCCTTCTGCTGGAGCTTTCGGGCGTTGAGCGCGCCATGAACCTCTTGCCCCGCGAGGGACGCGACGCCCTGATCCACCTGATCGAAAACACCGTCTGCGAGGGCATCCCCCGCCGACTCGATTCGTTTTTGCCCGCCGTCGATCCCGCCGACGCCGCCCCCGACTCAGCCGACGACCCGCCCTCCGCGGCCTCCGTCGACGATCCGGCCTGATCCGGCCGGGCATCCCCCACAGAAAGGAAACCTACATGAAAGACCCCTACCAGGTCCTCGGCGTCCCGCGCGACGCCACCGACGAGCAGATCAAGGCGGCCTACCGCCAGCTCGCCCGCAAGTACCACCCCGACAACTACTCGCCCACCGATCCTCTGGCCGAGCTCGCGACCGAAAAGATGAAGGAGATCAACGAGGCCTACGACGCCATCCAGCGCGAGCGCTCGGGACGCGGCACGGCCGACGACCAAAGCGGCGGCGCCCGCCGCAGCGGAGTCGAGACCGACGGCTTTGACACGTCCTCGCCCTACTACGAGATCCGCGTACTCATCAACCAGCGGCGCTACGGCCAGGCCGCCAAAAAACTCTCCGACATCCCCCCGTCCGACCGCACGGCCGACTGGCATTTTCTGGAGAGTATCGTGCTCGCCCAGCGCGGCTACTACAACGACGCCATGCGCGAGCTGGAGACGGCGTGTGAGATGGACCCCGGCAACCTCGAGTACCAGCACGCCAAACAGATGTTCAACCGACACGCCGACGCCTTCGGCGCCACCTACTACGGCAATCCCGCCCACCCGGGGCGCAACCGTTCCTCCGGGCCGAGCATGTGCGACGTCTGCTACGGACTGTGGGTCGCGGACTGCTGCTGCGAGTGCCTGGGCGGCGACCTGATCCCCTGCTGCTGATGCGCCGCCGCGTCGTTTGTCTGACCGTCACGGCGCTGCTGGCCGCCCTGGGGGTCGTGCTGCTCTGGGTCGGGTCGCTGTTTGAGATCATGGACCTGACCACCGTCTTTGTCGTGTCGCTGCTCTCCCTGTTCGTTCTGCTCGAGTTGGGCGCGGGCTGGGCGGTCCTGCTCTGGGCCGTCACCTCGACGCTCTCTCTCCTCCTGCTGCACAACAAGTTCTGTGCCCTCGAGTACGCCCTCTTCGGCGGCGTCTACCCGCTCGTCAAGTACTACGCCGAGCGCCTGCCGCGCCTGTTTGCGTGGATCGTCAAGATCGCGGGCTTCAACCTGCTTTTCGGCGCCGTGATCGGGCTGATGATCCGCTTTTTCGGCGTCGAGGACCTCACCCTCCCCGTCGTCGGCCGTCTCGGCACCGGCGCGTATATCGCGCTGGCCTTCGTGTTGGGGAACCTCTGTTTTCTGATCTACGACTGGCTGCTGACCCGCTTCAGGCCGCTCTACATGGAGCGCCTGCACCCCCGCGTGTCGCGCTTTCTCGACCGCCGATAAACCCAAAAAGGACCCAAAACCGCCAAACCCCCGTCCAAAAAACCAAAAACAAAAGACAAAACCAAAAAAGTCAAAAAAAGGACGCTCACATGTCGATCAAAGTCGGATTTATCTCTCTCGGCTGCGCCAAAAACAGCGTGGACACCGAGGTGATGCTGCACAGGCTGGTCTCGGCCGGCTATGAGATCACCCCCTTCGAGACCGAGGCGGACGTCATCGTGGTCAACACCTGCGGCTTTATCGAACCGGCCAAGCAGGAGTCCATCGACCGCCTCCTCGAGACCGCCTCCCTGCGGGAGGGCGGCCGCCGTCCCGCCATCGTGGCGACGGGGTGCCTGGTCGAGCGCTACCGCGAAGAAGTGCGCCGCGAGATGCCCGAGGTGGACGCACTGATCGGCGTGGGCAGTCTCGACCGCATCGTCGAGGCGGTGGAGGCCGCCCTGCGCGGCGAGCCCTACGCCGCCTTTGACGACAAAGAACAGGCCCCCCTCGGCGGCGACCGGGTGCTCACCACCCCCTCCTACACCGCCTACCTCAAGATAGCCGAAGGATGCGACAACCGCTGTTCTTACTGCGCCATCCCGCTCATCCGGGGACGGATGCGCTCCCGCACGGTCGAGGACCTCGTCGCGGAGGCCAAGGACCTCGAAGCGCTGGGCGTCAAAGAACTCAACCTCATCGCCCAGGACACCTCCCGCTACGGCCTCGACCTCTACGGGAGATACGCCCTGCCCGAGCTGATCCGCGCCCTCTGCCGCGAGACGGAGATCCCCTGGATCCGCCTGCTCTACTGCTACCCCGACAAGATCACGGACGAGCTGATCGAGGAAATGAGGACCAACCCGCGCCTCCTCCCCTACATGGACATCCCCGTCCAGCACATCAGCGACCGGGTGCTCACCACTCCCTCCTACACCGCCTACCTCAAGATCGCCGAAGGATGCGACAACCGCTGTTCTTACTGCGCCATCCCGCTCATCCGTGGACGGATGAGCTCCCGCACGGTCGAGGACCTCGTCGCGGAGGCC
>JAGDBW010000168.1 GCA_017958845.1 Clostridia bacterium
CCTCGCCCGCCGTGCCGATCCTGAGCGAGACCATCACCGACAGCTACCGGCGTCTGCTGTTCCCCTCGCTGGAGCGCGAGGTGCGCGCACAGCTCTTTGACGACGCGTGCGAGGACGCGATGAAGGTCTTTGTGGACAATCTGCGCAACCTGCTCATGAGCGCGCCGCTCAAGGGCAAGACGGTGCTGGGATATGACCCGGGCTTTCGCACCGGGTGCAAGCTGGCCGTGGTGGACCGCACCGGCAAGGTGCTGGAGACCGCCGTCATCTACCCGACCGACGGGCCGAAAAAAGACCCCGAGCGCAGCCGCGCAACGCTGCTGCGGCTGATCCGCCGGTGGGGCGTGGACGTGATCTCGATCGGCAACGGAACGGCCTCGCGCGAGAGCGAGCTGTTTGTGGCGGAGACGCTGCGGCAGGTGACCGACCGCGACGTGCGGTACGTGATCGTCAGCGAGTCGGGCGCGTCGGTCTACTCCGCCTCCAAGCTGGCGCAGGAGGAGTTTCCTGACTTTGACGTGACGGAGCGCTCGGCCGTGTCCATCGCCCGCCGCCTGCAGGACCCGCTGGCCGAACTGGTCAAGATCGACCCCAAGGCCATCGGCGTGGGGCAATATCAGCACGACATGAAACAGGCGCGGCTCAGCGAGGCCCTGGGGGGCGTGGTGGAGGACTGCGTCAACAGCGTGGGCGTGGACGTCAACACCGCCTCCTGTTCCCTGCTCTCCTACATCGCCGGCATCAGCGCCGCCGCCGCCAAGAACATCGTGGCCTACCGCGAGGCCAACGGCGAGTTTGAGAGCCGCGGCGAGCTGCTCAAGGTGCCGAAGATCGGCGCCAAGGCCTATGAACAATGCGCGGGCTTTCTCCGCGTCCCGGAGGGTGAGGAGATCCTGGACAACACCGGGGTGCATCCCGAGTCCTATGAGACTGCGAAAAAACTGCTGGCCAAGTTCAAATATACCGAAGACGACGTGCGCGGCGGACAGCTGACGCTGCTGCCCTACTCCGTCGAAAAAGTCGGCAAGAAAAAGCTGTGCGAGGAGCTGGGCTGCGGCGAGCCGACGCTGGAGGACATCATCGCCGAACTCATGAAACCCGGACGCGACGTCCGCGACGCCGCCCCCGCGCCCTGCCTGCGCTCGGACGTGCTCAAGATCGAGGACCTGGCCGAGGGGATGCTGCTCAAGGGTACGGTGCGTAACGTGGTGGACTTTGGCGCTTTTGTGGACATCGGCGTGCACCACGACGGGCTGCTGCACGTGTCGGAGATGGCCGACCGCTTTGTCAAGAATCCGGCGGAGGTGGTCAAGGTCGGGGACGTGATCGACGTGCGCATCAAATCCGTGGACGTCAAAAAGCAGCGCATCGCCCTGACCCGCAAGGGACTGTCCAAGCAGAACGGATGATCGGCGGGGCCGAGCGGCTCTAATATATTAGAGTTTTGGCCGCTTTGCCTGCCGGCGCGATGCGGTTTTCGGTCTGTTTTTTGTGCAAGTGTACCAATGAGACGTCGGAAAGTTTGGGTGTTTGTCCTCTTCCCTTTCGGCGGCGGGTTTGGTATACTGTATAAGGTTTTATATATCCGCGGAGCGGGCGGTCGTGCCCGCGCGGCGGCCGACGCGAAAGACGCGGAACGGAAAAGAAAAACAAAGAATTTTATTTTTGGGGAGGTCATTTTTCGGATGGCAAGTCTGTCTCTCAAACACATCTACAAGAAGTATCCCGGCGGCGTCGTGGCCGTTTCGGACTTTAACCTGGAGATCAAGGACAAAGAATTTTTGGTCCTGGTCGGCCCTTCCGGCTGCGGTAAGTCCACCACCCTGCGTATGATCGCGGGCCTGGAGGAGATCACGGAAGGCGAGCTCTACATCGGCGACACGCTGGTCAACGACATCGTCCCCAAAGACAGAGATATCGCGATGGTGTTCCAGAACTACGCTCTGTACCCGCACATGACGGTGTACGAGAACATGGCCTTTGGTCTGAAGCTGCGCAAGACGCCGAAAGAGGAGATCAAGCGCCGCGTGGAAGAAGCCGCCCGCATCCTGGACATCAATCACCTTTTGGACCGTAAACCGAAGGCCCTCTCGGGCGGTCAGAAACAGCGCGTCGCGCTGGGCCGCGCCATCGTGCGTCAGCCCAAGGTCTTTTTGCTCGACGAGCCGCTCTCCAACCTGGACGCCAAACTGCGCGCCAGCATGAGAACCGAGCTGACCAAGCTGCACAAACGCCTGGAGACGACCTTTATCTACGTGACGCACGACCAGGTGGAAGCTATGACGATGGCCTCCCGCATCGTGGTCATGAAAGACGGTCTGATCCAGCAGGTCGATACCCCGCAGAACCTGTACGATCTGCCCTGCAACCTGTTTGTGGCCGGGTTTATCGGCACGCCGCAGATGAACTTTGTCACCGCCAAGCTGTCGCAGAAAGGCAGCGATCTGGTACTGACCTTTGGCAACAACTGCATCAAGCTCCCCGCCGACAAGGCCAACAACCCCGCCCTCAAAGAGTATATCGACCAGGAGGTCGTGATGGGCGTGCGGCCGGAGTGCGTGCTGGAGCACGAAGAGCATCTCAAGAAATTTGCGGACAGCACCATGACCGCCAGCGTCGAGGTGACCGAGCTGATGGGCGCCGAGATCTACCTGTACCTGAGCTTTGACGGTCAGGAAGACGCGACGGCGGGCAAGAACATCATCGCCCGCGTCTCCTCCCGCTCCAAGGCCCGCGCCGGCGACACCATCAAGGTCGCGCTGGACACCGAGCGTATGCATCTCTTTGACAAAGATACCGAAAAGTGCATTTTGCACTGAGGCACGACAGCAAAAACAGAGCGCCGACGAAGGTCGGCGCTCTTCTTTTTTTTGCTTTTTGCGCGGGGCGGATGCTTGCGCGGGGGGCGGTGCGAGAGGCGAGGGGCGGAGTGAGAGGCGGAAAGGGAGACGGCGTGGGGCGAGGGGGCGGCGCGGGGCAACAATGAACGCGCGGGTTTTCGCACGGCGGGCGGCGGAGTGAGAGGCGGAAAGGGAGACGGCGCGAAGGACGGAGCGGAAGGTAGAGCGAGGGGAGGCAGAGCGGGCGGCGGCATTGGATGGGGTGGGCAGGAAGGAAAGACGCGGGATAGGGGCGGTCTAGAAGGATGGTGCGGACGAGTTTTGAAAAAAGAGGTGCAGAACGGCGGAAAATATGGTATACTGGACGCAGGGAGCGCGGCGCGGCGATCCGTGACGACCGGAGAGGCGCTCCGCGGCCGTCGGACGCAGGTGTCCGATGGCGGCCGGTCGCGGCGACGGCCCGAGGCGGCCGCCCGGGATCGCGAAAAACGACCTGTATCCCTCTATCCACTTGGAAGGTGTAGTATGAACGATATGTATATCAGCCTGCTCTATCCCACCGCCGAAGCCGAGGCGGAGCACTATGCCCGCGGGGAACGGGTCGCCGACGAGGAGGTCTGCCGACAGCTGGGTCTGTCCGCGCTGCTCGGCCTGCGCCGCGGGTCGCCCGCGCTCTTCTTTTCGCTCGATCCGACGGTGCTGACCTTCAGGCAGCGGATGCTGGCCGATCTGGCCGCGGTGCCCGCGGCGGGCGAGGCCCTGCGCGAGGTGACGCCGATGCTCTCGGATATCCTGGAGCTCAGACGGCTGGACGAGCGGACGACGCGGGACGGCGACGCCGTCACGCTCTACGGAATGACCGAGATCGAGCTGTACGTGTCGGTCGTCTCGACCCTGCGCGAGCGGCTGGAGCCGCTGGCGCCGGCGCTGACGAGCGAGGCCTTTGGGCGTTTGGTCGCCTTTGTGCTCGCGGCTTCGGAGAGCGAATACTTTTTGGAACTGAAGGCGGCGCTGGCCAAGCTGACCTCGCGGATGCTCGAGGTGCGCTCGCTGACCGTGGGGGTCAACCTGGACGCGCAGCTGCGCCCCACCGACGCGGGGATCGTGTCGGTGAACGCCGAGCGCTACCACGCCGGCACGACCCTGGACAAGATCCTGCGCATGAGTTTCAAACCCGACGGCATGACCTGTGTCGCGTCGCTGGCGGCGCTGGGCAAGCCGGGCGCGGACGAACGCCGCGACAACCTCTCGCGCGCGGTGCTGGACGCGCTCGCCGACGTCTTTAAATCTTCGGTGCGCGGCTGGCAGAACGTGGCGCGCCGGTACGTGCTGGAAAACACGGACGCGCTGCTCCGGATCCTGCCGGAGATCGAGTTTGCCGAACGGGCGGCCGCCCTGGAGCGGGCGCTCGGGGAGCGGGGATGCCCGCTTTCGGCTCCGGTCTTTCGGCCGATGGGCGAAAAAGCCCTGTCGGCCAAGGGTCTGTGCAACCCCGACATCGTGCTGCGGGGAGAGGGGACGGTCGTGCGCAACGACTTTGCCTTTGACGACGAGGCGCGCATCTACGTCATCACCGGCCCCAACCGGGGCGGAAAATCCGTGTGCACCGTGGCCGTGGGCCTGGCGCAGGCGATGGCGCAGCTGGGGATGCGGGTGGCCGCCGAGTCGTGCGAGATCAGCCCGGTCGACAGGATCCTGATCCACTTTCCGCAAGGGGCGGAGGACACCATCGACAAGGGGCGGCTGGGCGAGGAGTGCGCGCGTCTGCGCGAGATGATGGAGGAGCTGTCGCCCGACAGTCTGCTGCTCCTCGACGAGTCGCTCTCCTCGACCGGCGCCTATGAGGCCGCGTATATCGCGGCGGATATCCTGCTCGGCTTTGGCCGTGCGGGGTGCCGCTGTGTCTTTTCGACCCATCTGCACGAGCTGGCGGCGCGGGCGCCCGCACTCTCCGCGGCTTCCAAAGAGGCCGGCGGCGTGGGCATCGACACGCTGGTGGCCGAGGTCGAGCCGGACGGGACGCGCACCTTTCGCGTCACGCGCGGCAGACCGGACGGCAAAAGCTACGCGCGGGACGTGGCCGCCCGGTACGGGCTGGGCGATGAGCAGATCAACGATCTGCTCAGGCATATCAAAGACGCAAAACAGACACCGGACGTCACGGTGTGACCGCCGACGGCCGATCCGGCGCGGATATACAATGTACAACAGGCGCTCTCCCTGTTTGGAGAGCGCCTGTTGTTGTTTTTGTGACGTCGGGGGACGGGGTTTTGGCTTTTTTGGGCTGTTTTGGGCGCTTTTCAGAGGCTGAGCAGACGGTCGAGGCGGGCGAGCAAGGAGGGGAAGGTGGTCACAAACTTCACCCCTTAGTCATGGTGGTCCTGATCGGACAAGGTGGCGCGGATGGTCTCGGCGGTGTGGTCGCAGGCCAGCGTCAGGGCGGCGGGCAGGTCCAGCCCGCGCATCAGGGCCCCCGTGACGACCGAGGCGTAGCGGTCGCCCGTGCCGTGGAAGGAGACGGGGATGCGGTCGTGCTCGTAGGAAAACAACTCCC
>JAGDBW010000016.1 GCA_017958845.1 Clostridia bacterium
CCCGAGGCCTTTGACGTGATCGAGCATCACCCCTCGTGGCTGGCCGACATCGCCGGCATCACCCGCAAGAAAGCCGCGGAGATCAACCGGGCTTTTTGCGCGCAGAACGGTCTGCGCAAGCTGATGATGTACTTTTCGGACGAGCTGGGCGCCGTCTCTGTCTCGCGCATCTACAAAGAATGGGGCGACAAGGCCGCCGACATCATCCGGGAAAATCCGTATCGGCTCTGCGACGAGATCTACGGCATCGGCTTTGAGCGCGCGGACGCCGTGGCGCGCAAGATGGGTGTGGCGAGCGACTCGGAGTTTCGCATCGTGTCGGGCCTGCGCTATGCGCTGCAGGTCCAGGCGCGGCAGAACGGCCACACGGGACTGCCCCGGACGGAGCTGATCGCCGCCGCCGCCGAGCGGCTGGGTCTGCCGACCGGGACGGTGGAACGGGTGCTGACGGAGATGATCGCTCAAAAGCACCTGCTGCCGCTCACGACCGACGAGGGCGAGCTGATCTTTGACGAGGAGAACGACCGGGCCGAGCGCTACGTGGCCAAAAAACTGCACGAGCTCTCCGGCGCGTGCGAAGTGCTGCCCGACGCGGAGATCGCGCAGCTGATCGGGACCAGCGAGGACGAGCGCGGCATCCGCTACGCCGCCAAACAGAAGCAGGCCATCCGCGAGGCGCTCTCCAACGGCGTGATGATCCTGACCGGCGGCCCCGGCACGGGCAAGACCACCGTGGTCCAGGCCCTGATCCGCATCAGCCGCCGTATGGACCTGCCGGTGGCGCTGGCCGCGCCGACCGGCCGCGCCGCCAAACGCCTCTCGGAGGCGACCGGTATGCCCGCGAGCACGATCCATCGGCTGCTGGAGATGGAAAAGACCGAGGAGGACGAGCGCTATCGCTTTAAGCGCTGCGAGATGAACCCGCTGGACTGCAAGGTGCTGATCGTGGACGAGGCGTCCATGATCGACCTGCCGCTGATGGAGGGCCTGCTCCGCGCCTCGCCGCGCGGCACGCGCCTGATCCTGATCGGCGACGATCACCAGCTCCCGTCGGTCGGCTGCGGCAACGTCCTGCACGATATACTGGCGTCCGGGTGCTTTCCTTCCGTGTGTCTGACCGAGATCTTCCGACAGTCCGAGTCCTCGATGATCGTGGTCAACGCCCACCGCATCCTGCACGGGGAGATGCCGCTGCTCCACACCAAAAACGACGACTCGTTCTTCCTCGCCTGCGCGGACGACAAGCGGATCGTGGAGACGCTGCTGTCGCTACTCACGGTTCGGCTGCCGCGCGCCTACGGGCCGGACGTGCTGGAAAAGATCCAGATCATCACCCCCTCCCGCAAGGGGCAGGCCGGCACCGAGGCGCTCAACCCGGTCATCCGGGACAGGATCAACCCGCCGTCGGCAGACAAAAAGGAACTGCGCTTCAGGGACACGGTGTTCCGCGAAGGGGACAAGGTGATGCAGCTGCGCAACAACTATGACGCCGAGTGGAAGCGCGGAGCGACGACCGGGAGCGGCATCTACAACGGCGATATCGGGACCGTCACCCGCATCGACCCGACCGAGGGCGAGGTGGAGATCCTCTTTGACGACCGGGTGGTGTGCTATGACACGCCCATGCTGGAGGAGATCGAACACGCCTACGCCATCACGGTCCACAAGAGCCAGGGCAGCGAATATCCCATCGTGATCCTGCCGCTGTGCCGCTGCGCGCCGCTGCTGCGGACGCGCAACCTCTTTTATACCGCCCTGACGCGGGCCAAGGAGATGGTCATCATGGTCGGCTCGGAGGAGATCGCGCGCGATATGGTCGACAGCGACCGGCAGGCCACCCGCTACACGGGCCTGAAAAAGCGGCTGCTCGACGGATAAGGTCCGCTTTTTTGCGCTTCTGGAGCGGGGTTTTGGCCAAATCGTTATATTTTGGATTTGAGAAAGCGGCCGGGCGCGGCATGATCCGGCAGCGACATACAAGGACAAGAGGAGAGGGATCATGGCAGAGTTTTATATGCGCTGGCCGGGCGGCCGGACCAAGGCGGCGACGTTCAGCTACGACGACGGCGTGGAGACCGACGTGGAGCTGATGAAGATCCTGCGGGACAACGGTCTGCGCGGGACGTTCAATATCAACTCGGGGCTGTTTGCGCCACAGGGCACGGTCTATCCGCCGGACGCCGTCCACCGCCGCATGACGCGGGACGCGGTGCTCGCCGCCTATGAGGGCGCGGATATGGAGGTGGCGATCCACGGGCTGACGCATCCGTTTCTCGAAAGCGTGCCGCGCGACCGCATGGTGTATGAGATCCTGCGCGACCGGGAGAACCTCGAGCAGATGTTCGGGCGGATCATCCGCGGCTGCGCCCTGCCCTACGGCACCTGCGACGACGCCGTGACAGAGGCGCTGCGGGTGTGCGGGCTGGTCTACTGCCGCTACGCCAACCACAGCGGCCAAAGCACCCTGCCGTCCGACTGGATGGCGCTGGTGCCGACCGCGCATCACAGCGACCCCGCGCTGCCCGGGATCATCGAGAGGTTCCTCGCCGCGCCGGACAACCGCCCGCCGCAGCTGCTGTACGTGTGGGGACACTCCTACGAATTTTTGTTTGACAAGGGCAACAACACCTGGGCGGCCTTCCGCCGGATCTGCGAGACGGTAGGCGGCCGCGACGACGTGTGGTACGCGACCAACATCGATATCGTGGACTATGAGCGCGCCTACCGCGCGCTGCGCGTGTCGCTGGACGGCCGGCTGGTCGAAAACCCGTCGGCTGTGCCGGTGTGGGTGTTTGCGTTCGGCCGGACCGTCGAGATCGGGCCGGGCGAGACGAAGACGATCTGAAAAGCCCGACGATCCGAGAGGCGCGGCCAAATATCATAAAAAGAAAAGAAAAAACAAGGGACTGTCGGATGGTCCCTTGTTTTTTGTCTGTCGGGCGGACGCGGGAGAGGCGCGGCGGGCGGGTCTCTTCTTTTGTTTTTGCGCGGGCGGTTGTCGGCGGCGCTTTTTCCGCGGGCGGGCGCTTTTATCTTTCTTTTTTCTTTTCGGTTTCGCGCGCGGAGGCGCCGAGGACCGGGGCGAGGCGGCGCGCCTCGCGATGGTCGGGCAGCACCGCCGCGAGGTGGGCGTAGAAGGCGGGGCCGTGGTCCGGGCAGAGCAGGTGGGTCAGTTCGTGCGCGGCGACGTAGGTGAGAAAGGGACGCGGGGCAAAGAAGAGCGCGGTGGAAAAGTGCAGCTCGTGTTTGTCGGGCAGACAGCTGCCCCACTGGGCGCGCGTGTGGTTGACTCTGACGGTCGGATATGCCACCCCGTGTCGGGAAAAGTAGGGGAAAAGAGCGACGCACTGCGCCTGCATCTCGCGCAAAACGACCTCGCGCTGAAAGCGGGCGAGCAGCTTTCGGCGCGCTTCGTCGTCGGCGGGATCGGGCAGATATACGAAGAGCGTTTCGTTCTCCTCCACACAGCGGGGGCGGGCCGACGGCAGGACGGCGACGCGCAGGGCGCGGCCGAAACAGAGGATCGTGTCGCCGTCGCGCGCGTCGAGCGTGACCGGCGCGTGGGGACGGGCGAGGATCCCGTCTCTTTTGCGGGCGATACGGGCGGCGTTGTCGGCGAGAAACGCCAGGACAGCCGCGCGTGAGAGGCCGCGCGGCACGGTGAGGGCGAGCGAGCCGTCGGGGCGGATGCGCAGGGTGAGGCGCTTGACCGCTTTGCGGATGACGGCGGCGCCGATCGTCTGCCCGTCGGGCAGGGTCAGGCGTTCTTGTTGCGGGTCGGGCATGGCGGATCTCCTTTTGAACTTGTCGGGTGGAAAAAAAGGCAAAAACGAGGGGGGTCCGGGCGATCCGGCGCCGTTTTGGCAGGATGCGGGGCGCGGGACGCGGCAAAAAGAGAACAGCCGGAGGCGTCTACCGGCGGCTGTCATTTTTTTATCGGGAGGCGGCGCGCAGGGCGGCCTGGGCTTTGAGCCGCGAGGCGGTGTCGAGGATCTGCTTGCGCAGGCGGACGGCTTTGGGCGTGATCTCGATCTGCTCGTCCGCGCAGATAAACTCGATGGCTTCTTCGAGCGAGAGCTGGCGCGGGGTGATGAGCGTCAGTTTTTCGTCCGCGCCGGTGGAGCGGATGGCGGTGAGATGCTTTTTTCGGCAGACGTTGACCGAGATGTCGCCGGGCTTGGGATTTTCGCCCACGATCATGCCCTCGTAGACCTCGGTGGACGGGCCGACGAACATCGGGCCGCGGTCCTGCGCGTAGTAGAGGCCGTAGGAGGTGGTCTCGCCCGCCTCGGAGGCGACCAGCGAGCCGGTCAGGCGGGTCGTGATCTCGCCCTTGTAGGGTTCGTAGCCGCAAAAGACGGTGTTCATGATGCCCTCGCCGCGGGTGTCGGTCAGAAACTCGCTGCGGTAGCCGAACAGACAGCGGGTCGGGATGCGGTAGATGAGCCGCCGGCGGCTGCCGCGCAGCTGCATGTCCACCAGCTCGCCCTTGCGGGCTCCGAGCTTTTCGATCACGGTGCCGACCGCCTCCTCGGGCAGGTCGATCACGGCCTCTTCCATCGGCTCGCACCGGACCCCGTCGATCTCGCGCAGCAGCACGTGCGGGTTGGAGCAGGTCATCTCGTAGCCCTCGCGGCGCATGTTCTCGAGCAGGATCGAGAGATGCATCTCGCCGCGGCCGGAGACCAGGAACTGGTCGGTGGTCTCGCCGTCGCGCACCCGCAGGGAGACGTCGCGGAGCAGCTCGCGGTAGAGGCGCGCGCGCAGGTGGCGGGAGGTGACGTACTTTCCGTCCCGGCCGGCAAAGGGCGAGTCGTTGACCGAGACGGTCATCTCCAGCGTCGGCTCGCTGACCTTGACAAATTCGAGCGCTTCGGGGGAGCGGGGGTCGCAGACCGTGTCGCCGATGTTGATGTTCTCCGCCCCGGAAAAGCAGACGATGTCGCCCATCCTGGCTTCGGTGACCGGCTCGCGTTTGAGCCCGTCGAACTGGTAGATGGAGACGATGCGGGCGGGGGTGGGGGCGGCGTCGCTGTGGTAGTTGGTGATCGCGACGTTCATGTTTTGTTTCAGCACGCCGCGTTCGATGCGGCCGATGCCGATGCGGCCGACGTAGTCGTTGTAGTCGATGGAGGAGACCAGCATCTGCAGGGGCCCCTCGTCGTCGCCC
>JAGDBW010000169.1 GCA_017958845.1 Clostridia bacterium
GCAAGAACACGGTCGTCATCATGACCTCCAACGTTGGCGCCGCCGGCATCGTCGCGTCAAAGCCCCTGGGCTTTTCGGCCGAGGGCGGGGAGAGCGACGCCGAAAAGAAGGCCGAAGCGGCGGCGCTGGAGGCGCTCAAGGCCACCTTCCGCCCCGAGTTTCTCAACCGCCTGGATGAGATCATCGTCTTTCGCAAGCTCACGGACGAAAACATCCGCCGCATCGCGGGACTGATGCTGGACGAGGTGGCCAAACGGGTGGCCGACGTCGGGATCTCCCTCTCCTTTGACGAATCGGTGGCGCGCGAGGTCGCGCGCGAGGGCTATGACCCCGTGTACGGCGCGCGGCCGCTGCGCCGCGCCGTGACGCACGCGGTGGAGGACGCCCTCTCGGGCGAGATGCTCGAAGGCCGCGTCAAGGCCGGCGACTCCGTGCTGGCCGTGTGGCGGGACGGGGCGGTGCGCTTTGACCGCGTCACGGAAAAGGCGCCGTGATCCGGCCTCTTTCCTCTCTGTTTGGTCAACAAAAAAACGGCTCTGTCGGGCAAAACCGGCAGAGTCGTTGTTTTTTTGAGAAGCCGGCCGCGGCGCTCGCGGGGGCGGTCAGTCGCCGCGTTCGCGGCGGCAATCGAGATGCAGATCGCAGTCATAGTAGCCGCAGGGGGCGGCGGTGGGCAGGCGGTCCTCAAAGAGCAGGATGGGGCGGTAGCGGCCGCCGCAGACGATGAAATGCTCGATGAGCGTCACGCCCACGCCCGAGAGCGCCTCGGACAGACGCTGTGTGCTCTCCACGTCCGCCTCGGAGGGGAGGAGCGTGCCGTGCGGGTGGTTGTGGGCGGCGACCGCCCGGGTCGCGCCGCAGCGCAGGGCCAGATCCAGGATGCGGCGGCCGTGGATGCTGACGGCGTTGTCGCTCCCGTCGCCGATAAAGGCGGCCGAAAGCGGCCGCATCCGGTCGTCGAGGTAGAGCATCCCCAGTCGCTCGCGGCGGGCGCCGGCAAACATCTCGCAAAGGAATCGCCCCGTCGCCGACGCGACGTGAAAGCCGTCGCAGTCGGACAGCGACGAGAGGGCCGAGGCGGCGCGCAGGTCCGGCACGAGCATCAGCGACAGCGCCGCGCGCGGAGGCAGGCCCGCCTCGGTCAGCGCGTCGCCCGTGGCGCAGAGCACTTCGCGGAGCGTATGAAAGCGGTCGAGCAGCAAAGCGGCCGTCTCCTCCGCCCGCGGCAGATCGAGCGAAAACGACAGCAGCCAGGCGAGCAGCTGCTCGTCCGAGAGCCCGGCCGGGTCGAGCGCGGCCATGCGGCGGCGATAGGCGGCGGTACGTTCGGTCACGGGCGCACCTCCGGCGTCTCCAGCCCCCGGAAAAAGGCGCGGTATTCGGGGTGGCTCTCCAGATAGCGGCGGCTCCCGAACAGCACGCCCGTGTAGTGGTGGCCGGAGATGATATAGTGCTCGAGCAGGCGCACGCCGACAAAGGCGAGACGGTCGCACAGGATCCGGGTCCGGTCGACCTCGCCGTCGGAGGGGACCGCCGCGCGGCCGACGCGGCAGGTAGCCAGCGCGGCCATGGAGGCGCGGGACGAGAGGACCTCGCCGAAGAGCTGCTTTTCGTCAAAGGAGGGGCTGTCGGTCGGACAGGCGAGCGGGACCTCGCCGATCATCTCAAAGCGATCGTCCAGCAAATACAGGTACGTCCCCTCGCGTCCGACGGGCGAGAGCCGCCGGATGAGCGCCTCACCCAGCGTCCGGTAGTCCGGGCACCGGCCGCCGGCCGGCGGATCGCCTGTCATGGCGCGCTCGCCGATCAGGGCCGCCAGGTGCAAAAAGGCGGCGACGCTCTCTCCCACGCCCGGCACGGCGACGAGCTGTTCGGTCGGGGCGTTGAGCGCGCCCGCGACGGTGCCGAAACGCCGGAGCAAGTCGCGGGCGACGGGTTTGGTGTCCCGATAGGGGATGGCGGCATAGAGGAGCATCTCGAGCAACTCGTGCGGCAAAAACGCGTCGGCGCCGGCTGACGCGTACTTGCGGCGCATGCGGGATCGGTGTCCGAGCTCGCTCCCGGCTGGCTTGGTATCCACGGTCAAAAACCTCACAAGGATAAAATGAGAATGAAACGGCGCGCCGCCGCGCACACTAAAAGAAAAAAAGGAGGGCGGCGCAGAAACGGACGATGAAGAAGAGAGACGCGCTGTTTTGGGCGGCGGCGGCGCTGGCGGCGGTGATCCTGTGCGCGGCGCTGACGCTCCCCCGCCCCGGCCGGACGCAGACGGTCGGGAAAATGATCCCGGCCGGCAAAGCGGCGGGAGAAGAGATCGAAATCTGCAGAAAACCCGAAAAACCCCCGCTCTTTGGGTGGGGAGAGGGCGAGGTCAGAAGTGTATCTGCCGCGCGCTGACCGCCAGGGCGCAGATGGCGATCCCCCGGTTGACAAAGTTGCTCTCATACTCGGTCATGATGTTGCCCGCGGCAAAGGGCGAGTGGTGCAGGTCGTAGGTGACGTAGGAGGGGGCGCGGTCGAGCGCCTTGAGTTCGTCCAGCGTAAAGTTGAACAGATCGACGTTGTCGGTCTTGAAATACAGCGTGCCGTCCTCGGAGAGGAGCTTGAAGTAGGTGAGAAGGAACTTGCGCGCGGTGAGACGCCGCTTGGCGTTGCGGGCTTTTGGCCACGGGTCGGAAAAGTTGAGATAGAGGACGGAGAGACTGCCGGGGGCAAACCACTCGGCGAGGTCCTCGGCGCGGCCGATGATGAAGCGCAGGTTGTCGGGGCGGGTGTCCTTTTCTCTCTCGGCGCGCTCGAGGGCGTTGACCATTACGTTGGGGACCCGCTCCATGGCGTAAAAGCACATGGTGGGGTTTTCTGCCGCGCACCGGACGGCAAAGCCGCCCTTGCCGCATCCGATCTCAAGGCAGATGTCGCCCTCAAAATCAAAATCCACCTGGGAGGTGGAGATCGGCTCCTCCGGCTTGTCCGCCAACAGGTGCGCGCAGGCGGCGAGGCGTGCGTCGATATTCTTTTTTCTTCTCATGCGCATGGCGGCGTCTCCTCACCCGCGCCCGGGGTCGGGCGCGGGGATCTTTTTTTCTCACATTATATCACGCGCGCGGCGCGGTGTCAAATGTGTGCGGCGGGGAATGCCGGAGAGGCGGCCGCAGGGGCAACAGCGCCGGCGCACGGCCGGCGGGAGGGCGGCGGCGGGAC
>JAGDBW010000170.1 GCA_017958845.1 Clostridia bacterium
ACCACGTACCGACCCACGTCGGTCGGCGCGCCGGGCAGCACCACGCCGCCTTTGAGCCATTTGTATTGCAAGAAGTTCTGGTCGTAGCCGGGCGTGGTGATCTCAAAGCCGAGGTCATACGGCTGCCCGTCGTAGACCTTGGAGGGGCAGATGGAGACGTCGAACGAAGCGACCGCACGGCCGTACACGCCGCGGCTGTTGGCGTATTTGTAGCGCTCCGTCACATACCACTCAAAGTTGTGGGACAGCTCGATCCCCTGACCGCCCGTGACCGGGATGTCGATGATGAGCGGCTGACGGATCAGGCGGTTGGCGGCGATGTCATAGGCGTACTGTTCGGTCGCGGGTCTCCACGCGCCCAGCTCGTCGAGGCGGATGGTGATGGTCTCGCCGCCCGGGTTGTAGCAGCGGATCTGCTGATAGACGCCGTCGGTGGTGTCATAGCAGACGATCCAGGCGGGCGTTCCGTCGATATCCACCATGACGTCAAACGGAAATTCCAGATAGACCATGTCTTCTTTGAACTCGGTGCGCAGCGGGCACTTGGGGATCATATAGTTGACCTTGCCGCCCGGGTAGACGATGGTCAGATCACGGTCCCGGTTGGTGTCGTTGGCGACACAGACGTAGGTCTTTCCGTCCTTCTGCCACACGGAGCCGGCCAGCAGGGTGGTGGTCTCATTGTCCCAATCCTCCATGACGACCTGGGAGCTCGTGCCGGGCTTGAGCTGACCGGTAAACTGATCGACGACCTGCGAGGAGATGATGTTGGCGTAGGTGTGGGCGCAGCCGTGGGTGATGTCGCGGTACAGCACGTTGGTCATACGATAAAAGCCGTTGTTGGAGCCGTAGGAGGTACCGCCGCCGTGCGGGTGGTCGTTGATCATGATGGGACATCCGGTGCCGTTGATGTAGCAGTGCACAAAGGAGATGTTGTCGGCGTCGTTGTAGTCCAGCGAGATCATCAGGATCGAGTTGGTGTAGGCCTGCGAGCCGGTATAGTACACCGAGGGCATCTCGCCGCGATAGTTGTAGTGGTGGATGTTCTGCGCCACGACCGTCGACTCGGCGGGCCCGTAGCCGAAGATCTGGGTGGCGTCGGTGTGCATCTCGCTGTCGTACTTGATGGATTCTTTGTCACAGACGTAGACGTTCTGGACAAAGACGTTCTGGAACGGGTTCATCGCGTCGGCATAGTCGTTGCCGCCAAAGAAGCACCAGTCAAAGACGACGTTGGAGCCCGAAAAGTTCTTGACGGTGCAGTGGTCAAACCAGTTGCAGACGTTCTGCGCCACGCCGGCGCGCTCGGTGCTGATACCGGTCAGCTTGCAGTTGACAAACTTGATGACAAAGCGGCCGCCCGTCATATCGACGCCGCCGTGCCCGTCGTCAAAGTTCTCACCCGCAAAGGTGTATTCGGGCAGGTTGGAGATCATGCCGAACGACATACCCGAAAAGTCCATGTCGCGGATGACCAGTTCTTTGGAGCTTCCGATGACCATCTTGCTGCGGTCGATGGTCACGCTGTTGCCGCTGATCACAAACCAGACGCCGTTGTACTCGCCCGTTTCGGTCGGGCGGGTCAGGGTGTGATCGGCGTACGGACCGGCGGGGGCGTTGGCCCCGGTATTAAAGCGGTCGGGCATGAGCACGTCGTCGCAGTCCTGCGCGGTGGCGGTCAGGGTCGCGCTCTCGCCGCACAGGGTGCAGACGCCGCCCTCATAGTGATGCAGGCCGGGGTAGGTGTCGCGGATGACCTTTTCGGTGTCGCAGTGGCGGCAGCCGTAGTGGGTGCGTCCGTAGCTCTGGCAGGTCGCGTCGTCATGCGAGGCGATGTACCATTCGTGTCCGGTCGCCGCCAGCGATGCGCCGCAGACGGAGCAGACCGTCGACTCGGTGCAGGAGCGCGGGTTGGTGTTGCCGGAGTGGTCGCAGGCCGTCGGCGGATCGATGGGCGGATCGGTCTGCGGTTCGGTCTGCGGATCGGTTTGCGGAACGGTCTGCGGATCGGTTTCCGGATCGCTCTGCGGATCGGTTTCCGGATCGCTCTGCGGATCGCTCTGCGGTTCGGTGGGCGCGTCGCTCTGCGGATCGCTCTGCGGATCGGTCGGCGCGTCGCTCTGCGGATCGGTCGGCGTGACGATGACCGGGCTCGTGTCGGGGCCATCCTGCTTGTCTTTGGAGCAGGAATAGCATCCGAGCGCGAGGACGATCAGCAGCATCATCGCCAAAACGGAAAACAAGCGAGAGTGTTTCATATTGTCTCCTTTTCGTCCGATATGGGATGGAGTGGCGGGATACCAAAGCCGAGCGGCCGACCCGCCGCCGGCGGGCCGTTCCCCTCTCTTTTACCACTTATTATCATACCAAAAAAGCGATCGTCTCACAATACCCGCACGCACGCAAAGATACACAAACTTTTTTGTTTGTTTTTGTAGACAATGCCGACCCCCTCTCCGCCGCCGCGCTTTTTTCGCCCGTTCTCTCCCGTTCCGTCGGCCCATCCGCCGGGGCGTCCCGGTCTTTGCGTTCGCCTCCCGCTCGCCTTTGCCGCACCTTTGCCGTCACCGCTCTGCGGACACTCCGCCCGCCGCGCCGTCTCTTGGTCGCCGCGCCCTCTCCCAGAGGACGTTTCACTCGCCGCGCCCCCGCGCGCCCTGTCGACCGGCGCCCCGCGCCGTCTCCCAAGAAACATCTCACGCGCCACGCCCCGCGCCGCGTATATCACCGCGCGCTCGCCCGCGAGCGCGCTCCGCCCCGCCGCAAAAACCTTGCAATCCGCCGCAAAAAATGGTATACTGTATTGTCACGGTCCGCGCCGGTTTGTGTCGCCGCGGAGAAAGGAGAAAGCATGGTCACGGTCAAAGAAGTCCTCCCCGGCTCCCCGGCCGCCCGCGCCGGTGTGCTTCCGGGCGATACGCTGCTCGATATCGACGGACACAGCATCCGGGACGTGCTCGACTATCGCTTTTTTCTCCGGGAGGACCGCGTGACCCTCGGCCTCTGCCGCAGAGGCCAAAACTTCCGCCTCCCCCTCGACCGCAGAGAAGGGCAGGACCCCGGCATGACCTTTGAGACGCCTCTCATGGACGACAAGCACGCCTGCCGCAACGGCTGTATCTTCTGCTTTATCGACCAGCTGCCCCGGGGGATGCGCGAGACCCTCTACTTCAAGGACGACGACGCCCGCCTCTCCTTTCTGCACGGCAACTACGTCACCATGACCAACTTTACGGACGAGGACGTGGACCGCATCATCGAGATGCGCCTCTCCCCGGTCAACGTCTCCATCCATACCACCGAGCCGGAACTGCGCGTCCGGATGATGAAAAACAAGCGCGCCGGCGAGGTGCTCTCCTACCTGCGCCGCTTTGCCGACGCGGGGCTGACCCTCGCCGGGCAGATCGTGCTCTGCCGCGGCGTCAACGACGGAGAGCATCTGCTTCGCACGCTGACCGATCTGGAGGCCTACCTGCCGTCGCTGTCCAGCGTCTCCGTGGTACCGGTCGGCCTGACCGACCACCGCGAGGGGCTGTTTCCGCTCACGCCCTTTTCCCGCGAGGACGCCGCCGCCGTCATCCGACAGGTGGACGGTTTCGGCGAACAAATGCTGAAAAAACACGGGACCCGCATCGTCTTCTGCGCCGACGAGTGGTATCTCAAGGCCGATCTCCCCCTGCCGGACGAAGACTACTACGAGGGCTACCCCCAGATCGACAACGGCGTGGGCATGCTCCGCTCGCTCATCGAAGAAGCGGGCCGGGCCGACGTGC
>JAGDBW010000171.1 GCA_017958845.1 Clostridia bacterium
CCCCGGCCGGGGGTTCCTTTTCTTTTTTTCGGTGGCTTTTCCTGCCGCCGTGAGCGGGACCGCGCCGCCGGGATCGCACCGCCGCTTGCCGCCGTGCGGAGACGACGGCCGTGGTCACGGCGCGCCGCGTCTGCGGTCGTGGGGCGGCTACGCTTTGTCCGCGGGCCGCTCCGACGGCCCCTGCCCCTCCGCCGAAGGAGAGAGGCGGGCGGCGGCCTCGGTGGCCAACCGGTCGCAGCGCTCGTTGTAGGGGTGGCCGTTGTGTCCTTTGATCCAGCGGTAGCTCATGCGGTGCCGGGCCGTCAGGTCCAGCAGCGTCGCCCACAGGTCCGGGTTTTTGGCCTTTCCCTTTTTCCAGCCGGAGGCGCGCCAGCCCTCGGCCCAGCCCTCGGAGAGGGCGTCGAGCACGTACTTGGAATCGCTGACCAGCGTCACCTCGCACGGCTCGCGCAGGGCCGAAAGCCCGCGGATGACCGCCGTCAGCTCCATGCGGTTGTTGGTCGTTTCGGGCTCGCCGCCCGACAGCACCTTTTCGATGCCGCGCCAGACGAGGATCGCGCCCCATCCGCCCGGTCCGGGGTTGCCGCTGCAGGCGCCGTCGGTGTAGAGCGTCACTTGTTTCATTGGTTCCCTCCGATACAAAAGCGGCCCAAAGGCATCGACTGCCTTTGGGCCGCGTCGACGGCGGATCAGTCGTCGTAGGTGGCGGTGGCGTTGGCGTCCACCATGCCGTTCATGACGACGTCGAGGACGTACGCGTGGCACAGGATCTCATCCGCGACCTGGCCTTTGATGTCGCTGTAATGACCCATGGAGATCGGGTACACGCCGTAGTAGTAGTAGACGATCTCATGCTCGGTATAGTAGGCGATCATCGCGCGCTTGGAGGTGTCGATGCCCTTTTGCTGCGCCACGTAGTAGGCGACGAGCAGGGGCTTGATGTTGGCTTTGGCTTCTTCTTCGATGCGGTCTTTGTAGCTTTCGCCGTAGCGGTCGGTCATATATTTGCGGAAGGTCTTGTATTTGGCGGTGTTTTCTTCGTTTTCATAATACTCGGCCTTGTAGGCGTTGGTGATCTCGCGCTTGGCGATGCGCAGCGCCCGGGCGGGATAGGTGACCTCGGCACGGGCGAGCATGGCGTCCCACGCGGCGGTCGCCACGTCGGAGCGGTACTCTTCGAGGTTGTGCTCTTTGAGGGTCTCCTCGGCCACGGCGTTCAGCTGAGTCTCGGCCATCTGGTTGAGCCAGTCTTCGCATGTCCGGATATCGTCGGCGGTCACGGGCTCGCCGGCCTCGCCGCGATAGTCCCCGATGGCGTTGGCCAGCGCGACGCAGGCGGCCTCGGCGTCGTCCAGGGTCTCGGCCTTTTCGGCGCTGACTTCCGTCAGAGCCGCCTTGGCTTCGTCATAGGCGTTCTTGTTGGCCTCGGCGTTGTCGGCGGCCCAGGTCTCGAGCGCGGCGCGGAAGGCGGTCACCTTGTCCGCTTCGGCCGAGTAGGCGGAGCTCACGGCCGCGATGGCGGTCTGCCAGCCCTTGTAGGCCGTGACGATGGTCGGGATCCCGGCCAGCTCTTCGGGCAGATGCGTGTGCACGGAGGAGGACGCAAACACCGCCTCATAGGTCACCTCGACCGCCGAAACGCTGACGGGCAGGAGGTGATAGGTGACCACGGTGTCGGCGGGCAGATCGTCGCCGTTTTCATCCTTGACGGTCACGCCCTCGTCGCGGCCGACGGTATAGTCGACGGAGAGAGGCGCGGAGATGCCGGGCACGGACCCGGCGCCGGGGGTGGTGATGCCGGTCACGGTCACGGTCAGGGTGACGGGCGCTTTGATATAGTAGTCGATGTCGGGCAGGACCGTCTCCAGCACCGTGGAGGCGTTGACATACGCGGTGCCCTTGTTGGCGAGGTAGTACTCGCCGTCGGCGCTCCACACGGTGGCTCTGACGTAGTAGCCGTCTTCGTCCTTTTCAAAATACACGTCGTCGCCGAAATCGGTCTCGGTCACGTCCTGCGCGGCCACAAAGGCCTTGATGACGTAGTCGCCGAGCTCGGCAGGGGTGTCGATCTTGACGTAGTCGACGGTGCTCTTGCTCCCGATGCGGGTCCCTTCTTTAAAGTAGTAGGTGGTGCCGTCCTCGTAGACGGTGGCTTCGGAGCCGTCGATGAGGTAGTAGCTGACGTGGTTGTCGGGTTCAAAGGACGCGGCGGTCGGCTGCGGGTCGCAGGCGACCAGCGTCTCGGGGGTATAGAGCGCGGCCTCGAGCGCCGCGATCAGCTCGTCCCCGGAGATCGGGGTCGTGGCGGGCGTCCCGTCGGAGTTGTAGTAGGTGTAGTCCGCGCCGTCGGCCCGGACGTAGTAGGTGACCGAGACCGTGCCGTCGCTGGCGGCCACGGTGGCGTACACGACGTCGTCGTCCTGCAGGATATACCCGGCTTCTACGGTGTCACGGGCGACCCAGCTGACCGAGAGGGCGGTATAGGTCTTGTCCCCAAAGGTCAGGGTGGCGGGGGTGGAGCCGATGGGCGTGGCCAGCAGGGCGGCCGCAAAGCCGTCGCCGTAGTCCGCGTCGAGGGCGTCGGAGAGGATCATCTTTTCGTAGGTGACGGCCTCGTCGCTGCCGTCGAGCCGATAGGACACGAACGCCGTGTCGCCCTCGGCGGGCATGCCGGAGGTGAGGGTGTTGTAGTGATAGTCTTCGCCTTTTACGTTCTCCAGCGCGCTGCCGGCATATTCGCCCGCGGCGTTGCGCAGAGCGAGGATCCTGGCCAGATCCGAGGTGCTGCCGATCTGCACGTTGACGGGGCTGCCGGGCTTCATGTTCTGGTTGGAGACGATGATGACCCGGGCGTCTTTGGTATACTCGTACCAGTAGTACAGGCTGACGACGTCATAGCCGCTCGCCGCGCGGGAGGTGCTGGCCGTCCCCTTGTTCTGCGCGAGCAGGGCCGCGGCCTCGCCGCGGATCTCGTCGGCGCCGACCGCCGGCAGGGCGACCGTCAGGCCGAGATCGGCATAGTTGAGCGTCACGTATTTGCTCATATCTTTTTTGCCGTAGTTGTAGGCCGTCCCGACTTTCTGATACACAAAAAGGAAGATGGCCGCGGCGATCAGAATGAGCGCGAGCACACTGTACAGAGCGATTTTATTTGTCTTCATTTTGGACCTCATCAAAAAAATATTGGAAGATGGGCGCGGCCTCGACCCCGCTCATCGCCGATAATGCTTTTATATTATATCATAGAAATACAAAAAAGCAACGGTTTTTTTCAAGGTTTTGTTTGCGGGCCTCCGCGGGCCGTCCTCCCGCCCGCCGCGCGGGCGGCGCGGG
>JAGDBW010000172.1 GCA_017958845.1 Clostridia bacterium
ATCGGCGATGGCTCGGTCGGCGCGGAGCGGCGCGCCGACGCGGGGGGCGGCGGGTCGCCGGGCAGAGGAGCGGTCAGGGGACCTGTTTCCATATCGTGATCCTTTTTTCCCGTTTTTTGATACAGACAGTATAGCACACTCACAGACGAAAAGCAAGACGGACGGCGGGGGACGGGCGGACGGCTGAAAAGCGGGGCCGCCCCGGTCGGAAAAGAGCGCAAAAGCGGCCGGCGCGGACAAAAACCGCCGCCCGGACGGGCGGCGGCGGTGTGTGGAAGGCGATGTTTATTTGGGGACGTTGATATACACGGCGGTGAGGGATAGCCCGCTGTAATCGCCGTACGCGTCCGGGCCCGTCGTCGTGGCCGAATCGACGACGATGCGGATGGTGTGCTGACCGGCGGCGACGGTGTAGCTGCATTTCAGACGGCCGCTGAAGGTCTTTTCGGTGGTGTCGATGACCAGCGTCTCGATGGTCATGCCGTCGACCTCGATGTGCACGACGACCGTGCGGCCGACTTTGTCGACCGCGGCGTAGAACTCAAACGAGCCGACGCAGTTGGCGGTAAACTGGAAATACTGATCCTTTTCCCACAGCACGGTGCCCCAGCTCTTAAAGTTGGAGGACTCGACGCTGTAGTCGCCGCCCGCTGAGGTGGTGGAGACGGTGGCCGCGCTGTATTCGGTGCTGCGCACGGGCGTCAGGACGACGGTCTTGCTCTCGCTGATCCTGTACAGCGCGTCGGCGGGCGTGTAGGTGTAGACGCCGCCGGAGAGGGCGGGCAGCCTGGCGTTTTCGCCCTCCAGCACGGTCTGCTGGTCGATCCGGGTGCCGTCGGCGAGCTCAAAGGTGACGGTATAGCGCTCGCCCTTAAAGTACTTGGCGATATAGACCGTGTCGGCTTTGACGGGTTTGGTGGGGTCAAAGGCGATGCCCTGCACGTTGTACCATCCGAGAAACTCGCTGCCGTCCGGCAGGGTGGCCGCCATGGTAGGGGCGGTGACCTTCATGCCGTAGCCGACCGTCTTTTCTTCTACCACGGTGCCGTCCGCCATCTTAAAGGTGACGACGTGGGTCTCGTCGCCGTGGCCGAGGTTGGCCTTCATGGACGTGCAGATCAGGCCGTGCTGGATGTCCTTGCCGGCGTCGGTGCCGGTGACGGACTCCACGTAGACGCGGATGGTGCGGTCGCCGCCCGGTACGTTGCAGACGGTGACCCACTTGGGCGTGGTGGTGTAGGTGTAGGACGCCACCTTGGCGCCGTCGACCTCGATCGCCAGCGTCAGAGCGATGCCGCACGAGGTGTAGGTGTCGGCGTTGACCATGGCGAGGTAGAGCTGAAAGGCGCCGGCCATATTCTTTTGGAACACGATGTCGTTGCCTTCGGCAAAGAATATGACGTTGTTTCCGTCCGTGGTGACGGGAGCGGTGCGGGAGACGGTGTCCTTGGCGGGGGAGAAGGCGCCTTCTTCGTATGCGCTCCGGTCGACCTCACGCAGGATGATCTCGCGGTCCGAGTGGACGTTGTAGGCCTGGCCGACGTTGTCCATCTGATAGTAGCAGCCGGTGGGCGCGGTCGGGATGACGGTGTTCTCTCCGTAGCCGACCGTCTGGGTGGAGAGCACGGTGCCGTCCGGCGTCTTGTATACCACGGTAAAGGTGGCGCTCGGATCGACGTTGTAGTAGGCCATGATGCGCAGGTCTCTCGTCACGGGAGACGAAAAGTCGTAGGCGGCGGCGCCGACGCGCCACTCGACAAAGGTGAGATACTCGTTGCCGGCCGGGTCGGCGGGGCGGGCGACGGGCGAGCCGTGCTCGACGGTGACGGGGTCGCCGATGGCGATGTTGTCCGGGTCGACAAACGTGACGGTGTACCGACGGACGCGGAAGGTCAGCAGCAGATCGTAGTCGGCGTCGATCCCCTGCGAAAAATCAAAGGGCTGCTCGGTCTCCACGTCGATCCAGCCGTCGATCTCCTTGCCTTCGGGGACGGTGACGCCGGCGGTCGAAGGCGGGGTGACGATCGTGCCGTAGGCGACGTCTTCCAGCTCGGCGATCGGCTCTTCGCCGACGTAGAAGGTGACGGTGTAGAGGTTGATCTCAAAGCGGGCGGTCAGCGTCAGGTCGTCGCCGATCTCCTCCTCAAAATCAAAGGGCTGTCCGTTGGGCAAAAACCAACCGACAAAGTGATGGCCCGCGGGCGCGGCGGGGCGCTCGGGCTCGGGACAGCAGGTGTCGATCGGGATCACGGCCGGCGCGATATCGATCCCCTCGCCGGCAAAGGTGACGGTGACGGTCTCGCCCTCATAGACGGTGGTGCCGGGGTCGGTCGTCTGCTCTTCGGGGGCGGTCGTCTGCTCTTCGGGGGCGGTCGTCGCGGCGGGTTCGGTCTCTAAAGATCCTTTTTTCTTCTTTTCGCAGGAGACCAGCGCCAGCGCCGTCACCAGAAAAAGAACGAGACATACAACGATCCATCTTTTCATAAGTCGATCCTCCCTATTAAAATAAAGCATAACGATAAGACGAAAGAGAAAGAAACGGCGATCATTCTCTGCTGCTGTTTTTATCATACTAAAAACACAAGGCCGCCGCAATGCGTGAAAAGACGAAAATGCGCCCTCTTTGTTGTGCAAAAACACAACAAACGTCCGCTTTTCTATCTTTTTTTGCACCGGGAGACTGCCTTTTTCGGCCGGCGGCGCAAAAGCCGCGCGGAAAGGACGAGACGCGGAGGTCGCGGCGTGCTTGGCCGCCTAAAAAAGGGCGGTGCGGATAGCCGTCGGAAAAAGAGGCTCGGACGATCGCGGCGCGCCCGGCCGCCGAAAAAAACGCCCGCCCCCGCAAAAAGCGGCGGGGGCGGGCTTCTTTTATCGCTCTTTGGGGCTCCGGGCGTCGGTCGCCGTCGCCAGACGAATGACGCGGCACAGGGCGTCGAGCAGCGCCTTTCGACGGGCGGGGGAGAGGGCGGCCGCCTCGCGGTAGACGGCCAGCAGCGTCGCCTCCTCGGCGGCGAGGTCGGCGGTGGCGGCGTCGCCGGTCAGCACGTTTTGGGGTACGCGCAGATACGCCGCGACGTCGGGCAGACGGTCCATGTAGGAGTGCGAAACGCCCCGCCGCCAGTTGGACACGGTGCGGGGGGCCAGGGAGAGAGCGCGCTCCATGCCCGCGTCGGTGTGCGCCCCCGCCCGCATCAGGGTCAGGATCCGCTCCAGCACCGCCGCGCGATCATCTGTGTGGTCGATCATCTCGGTGTTCTCCTTTTTTGTCGTTTTTTCGCGGGGTCCCGCCGGGGGGTCGTCTCCGCGCGGCGGGCGGCGGGTCTATCTCCGGGCGCGCTTTTCTCTCTGTTCTTTTTTCTCTTTTTTCGGTCCGGCGGGCGTCGGGCGTACGGAGCGGGGCGCGGGCTGTTTTTTGGTACAGAGGCCCAGCCTGCCGAGCGGCCGCCCCACGCCGTAGTAGGCGCCGTGCATGGAAAAGAGCAGGTCCGCCCGCTCCGTGCGCAGGCGTCCCGACCGGTCCAGCAGGTCCGGCGCGACCGACACGCCCACGATCTCGGCAACAAACAGGTCGTGCGAGCCGAGCGAAATGATCTGTCTGACCTCGCAGGACAGCGAGATCGGGCACTCGGCGATCATGGGGGCGGAGACGGTGGCGGACGGGACGGCGGTCAGGCCGAGCCGCGCGAACTTGTCGACTTTGGCGCCCGTATAGGTGCCGCAAAAGTCACAGTCGTATACCTGCGACGCGGCGGGAAAGTTGATGACAAAGCAGCCGGCCTGCCGCACCAGCCCGTGCGAAAACCGCTCCGGGCGCAGCGAGATGTAGGTCATGGGCGGACGGGTGCAGGCCAGGCCCGTCCAGGAGACCGTGACGATGTCGGGCGACGCGAGAGGGCCGCAGGAGACCATCACGGCGGGCGCGGGCCCCCAGACGGTGCTGCCCTTCCATTCGATCCTGCCGGTCACGGGGTCGGGCGTCGGTTGGAGGATGGACATATCGGTTTCTTTCTCCCGCGCGGATCCGGCGGGCGTGTGTTTTTCTTTCGTGGGGAGACGCGTGGGCGGGGGTGCTTTTCCGCTCGTTTTTCGGGGGTGCGATCCTTTGGCCGGGCGGCAGGCGGCTCTCCTCTGCCCGGCTCTGTCCGGCGACGGGCGGTCGACGAGAGGCCTGCCCTGTCGGGGCGGGGGCGGAGTCGCTTTGCCCCCGGGCGGCGGGGGAGCGCAAACGCGGACAAACCGCTCAAAAACAGACGGGGAGGGCGTCACGACGGACGTCCTCCCCGCGCGCGGGTGGGATCAGCGAGGCAGCGAGAAGCTCTCGGCCGCGTAGGTGTAGACCGTGGTGAGCGACATGGCGCCGTCGGCGGTCGCATAGGCGAGCGAGGAGCTCTGGACGCGGCCGTCGGCGACGGTCACCGTCAGGGTGATGCTGCCGGTCGCGGTCGGGATCGCCTGTCCGAGGACGGTCGAGGCCTGCGCGGCGGCGAAGGTGGCGGTCAGTTTGTAGCCGCTGCCCTCGGCCGCGACGGCGGCGCCGCCCAGGCTGACGACGCCCATCCCGGCGTTGGCGAGGGTGTATTTGGTCCACTGAACGCCGCCGTCGGTGAGCGTGGCGAAACGGTCGCCGTCGCTGTACTGCTCACCGTTTACGGTGGTCTTGAGTTCTTCGCCGGAGGCGTCGCTGAGCACCTCCTGCGAGAAGGCGTACTTGGCAAAGGTGCTGGCGCCCTGCTTCATGATCTGCAGGGTGGCGGTGCCGGTCAGGCGCAGGGCTTCGCCGTCGATGGTCAGGTCATAGACGGAGGTGGTCACGGCTTTGGTAGGTTCGGACGAGGCCATGACCCAGACGACGTACTCGACGCTGGCGGCCGGAGCGACTTCTTCAAAATCGTGACTGCCCGGGGGCTGCGTATCGTCTCCGTTTTTCTTTTTGTTCTTGCTGCAGGCGGCCAGGGACAGGATGCAGGCGAGCGCCAAAAGGACGCTGAGGATCTTTTGGATGCGTTTCATATCCGTTCTCCTCCTTTTATCAGTTCAGGCCCAAGAGCTGCCGCAAGACGTCGATCAGGCGGTAGATGGCCACGGGGACGGAGCCGTTGTACTGTTTGGTAGAAGCGTTGGCGCGGTAGATGCCGGCGTTGTACGACGCGACCGCGTTGTATCCGTCGACGACGGCCGCGTTGACGGAGGCGGAGCGGGCGTTGTAGGCGTCTTTGAGGCGGGTCGCCTCGGCCTTGTACTCGTCGAGCGACTGGGTCAGCCCTTCGAGCACGCAGGTCTCATAGAGTCTGGGTTCGAGTTTTTGCTCACAGTACGTCAGGGCCGCGCCCAGCTCGCGCATCAGCTTGAACTTGGCGGACAGGGAGGCGGAGGGGTCGACGTTCTTGTAGGCGTCGACGGCGGCCACCAGACGCTCGGCGCCTTCTCTGGTCCTCTCGAGGGTCCGATAGAGGGTGGAGAGATCGTCGTTGGCCTCAAAGATGCCGGGATAGGTGGGATCGACGCGGTAGCGCCAGGTCTTTCCGTCGGGGTCCTCGGTGCCCTCGCCGTCCATGAGGTTGTAGGAGGCGAGCCGCTCGCTGTAGGTGCGGGTCTTGTCGGCCAGGCGGGCGTATTCTGCCAGGTACTCTTCGGCTTTTTCTTTTTTGTCCTGCAGGACGGCCTTGAGCGCGTTCAGCTCCGTGTTGGCGGCGATGACCTTTTCGGATGTGGTGTCGACGATGTAGGAGACAAAGTTGCCTTCTTCGTCCATCTCGCCGTAGCAGGCGTCGGCCGCCGCGATCTGCTCAAAGAGATCGGCGTATTTGGCCTCGGGATCGATGGCCCGGACAGCCAGGATAAAGTCGATGTCCAGCCCCAGCGTGGCGTCCGCGGGACGGAAGGTGACGTTTCCGGAGAGGAAGTAGCTGCCGCCGGGCACCACGTAGACGTCCTCGCCGTCGACGGTCGCGTACCAGTAGCTGGTGTTGTTGCGGCGGGCGAGCGCCAGCTCACCGTAGCCGATCACCGGCTGGATCTGGAGACCCGTGACCTCGTAGGACAGGCGGTATTTGTACTTGGTGTACAGGACGACGGGGGTGGTCTGACTGGCTTTGACCTTTTTGACGCGGGCGGTCAGGGCCTCGTCGGAGAACCAGCCGTCGGCCAGGGCCTGGTCGCCGGCAAAGACCGGGAGCGTCGTGTCGTCGATGCCGATCAGGTGGTAGCGGTTGTCCTCCGTCATGTAGAGGGGCTCGCCGCCCTCGGCCTTCATCGCGAACATCCGGGTCAGGGAGAAGTCGGGGTTGTAGGCCGGCGAATCGGCCGGGCCGAACATATAGGACACCGGCGACATAAAGACGCGGGAGGTCGGGATGTCGGAGGCCGAGACGGCCAGGTCGTCCAGACGGAAGGCACGGCCGGCCGCGCCGTCCGCCTCGATGGCAAAGGAGGAGAGCGCTGTGAGCGCGATCGGCTCACGGAAGAGGATGATCTCGCCTTCGAGATACACGGTCAGCAGATAGCCGCCGTCGGTCTTTTCGAGCACGGCGCTGAAGGAGGTCCATCCGCGCTCGACGGTGTCGGCGACGATGGCGGAGCCGACGCGGACGACGCCGGCGGCGTCGATGGCAAAGAGGGTGGTCTCGTCCGCCTTGACGCGGATCGTGTCGGGCGCGACGGAGCGGAACTTGGCAGCGGTCTCGTCGTCGGGCGCGTAGGTGTGACGGTCGAGGTAGATGCGGAAGTCGAAGGTCGCGTCGCCGGGCAGCTCTTCCGTCAGGCCTTCGTAGGCGATGCGGGCGGTGGCGGCGGCCTCAAAGTCGACGACCAGCCGGCTGTTGAGGCGCGTGTAGGCGACGGCGCCGACCGTGCTCTCGGTGAGCGCGGGATAGGCGAACTTGGGATCGTCGGCGACCTCGGACGCGCGGAGGGTAAAGTCGGCGGCGCGGATGACGTCCTCACCCTCGGTGCCGCGCTCGTTGCAGTTGACGGCGATGACCTCGTCGGTGAGGAACTCCAGCGCAAAGTCTTTGACCTTGATGCGCTCTTCTTCGACTTCGGTCTCGGTGCCGTCGGATCTCAGCGTGGCGTTGCCCTGCATGTAGCTGTTGGTGATGCAGGGGTTGATGCCGGAGTCCATGATGAAGTAGGTGCGGTTTTCGTTGGTCAGGTCTTCGTCATAGCAGACGTATTCGCCGTTGACAAAGAAGGAGGTGCGGAAGTAGTAGTGGTTGGTGTTTTTGATATCGATGTACTTGTAGGTCTCGCCGTCGACGAGCGAGACGTAGTCGTAGGCGGAGGCGGAGGGCGTCTCGCTGGGATCCTTGCGGGCTTCGACGTATCCCTCGGCCTCGACGGACGTGATGCAGCCGATGTACTTGAATTCCATCTCAAAGGTGTTCCAGCCCTCATCCAGCTCCACAAAGATAAAGTCGGAGACCTGGGTGTAGGGGATGTTGATGAGCTGGTCGTGCATGCCCGTCGTGCGGGTCATCTCGCCGCCGGCATAGGAGATGGAGGCATAGGAGTTTTCGACCCGGTGGGTGTCCGCGAGGTCGACCTCGCCGGTCGGATTCTCCTCGGTGACAAAATACTCACCGTGGTACTCGCCCAGACGGAAGTTGGGCATGATCAGGTAGGGCTTGATGCCCTCGCCGCGGTCGATCGCCGCGACCATAAAGACCACCTGACCGGTAAAGCCGTCCAGACCGGTGCTGTTGCCGTCCGCGTCTTTGAGGCTCGCGTTGGGCGGGGCAAAGTAGTAGGTAAAGCCGCTGTCGGGGAAGGAGTCCTTGTCGTACCAGAGCGAATATCTGTAGCGGAAGTATTCGGTGACGCGCTCGCCTTTCATCTCTTTGACGCCCTGGTCCTGCTTGAGGTTGGCCTGGAAGCCGAAGGTCTGGGTGTGCTCGATCCCGTCGCCGTTTTCATCCTTGACGGATTTGAGACGGGTGACAAAGGCGCCGTCTTCCATATACAGGTCCAGCCAGCCCTTGAGGTACTCGTTGCGCTCTTCGGTGATCTCGACCTCTTCCTGCACGACGTTGCCGTCGTCGTCGAGGACGGGATCGCCGTTGTCATCCAGCACGTCGACCTTTTCGGTGGTGCCGATGGTGGTCACGTTGGTGCCCCAGAAGGTGACGTCGTTGAGCGACGCGTTGTTGATGGAGGTGCCCCAGCGGTTGACGCTCACGGTGCCGGTCGGCATGTAGTTGCGGGCGTCGAACTGCACGTCGCCCACGGGGCGCATGCCTTCGCGCTCGGCGGTGTCATAGTCCAGCGCGCGGGCGGAGGCGTCGGCGCGGGAGGCGAGCAGGTAGTTGAGATAGTTGGCGCGGGCGGCGGAGATCGCGATCTCCTCGCCGCCGATGGTCTGCGTCCAGGTCACGGTGTGCAGCTTTTCTTCCAGGCGGAAGTCCTTGAGCTGTACGGCCGCGGCGGGCAGACTCACGGTGAGGTACGCTTCGCTGCCGGAGACGGAGGAAGCGGCGGCGCCGTTGACGCTCGCCTGTCCGCCTTCGACCGTGATCGTGACGTCGTTCCAGGCGCCGGCGGTCAGCGCGGGCGCGGTCAGCGCCGTGTCACCGACGGCATAGCCGAGGGCGGGGTCGCCATACACTTTGAAGGAGAAGCGGTAGTCGGAGGCGATGCGGGCGTCCGACAGATAGGTGTTTCCGCCCGCGCGGGTCAGCGGGACGCGCAGGGCGGACCCGCCGGTCACGGTCAGCGCGTCGGCGGTGAGGGTATAGGTCTTGTCGCCGGCGGCGGCGGTGCCGCGATGGCGGTTGGCGGGGTCGTTGGCACGGGCGGCGGGATCGCCGTCGAGCAGCAGAGCCCCGGCGCCGTTGATGTCGGTGTAGCCGGGCTCAACGCCGAAGACGGCGTCGGGGCCGTAGTCGGACGACATCCACATGGTCTGATAGCCGAAGTTCTCGTGTTTGACGGGAGCGGAGATGCTCTGCTCGATCGTCTCCGGCTCGGCGGTAAAGCCGCGGGTGACAAACGTGATGTTGTCCAGCGCCCACACGCTCCTGGCGGCCGGCTGCGTCTCGGGGGCGATCATCATAAAGCGCAGGCGGGTGCCGTGGGAGTTGAAGGAGGTGTTGTAGTTGCGTTCCTGCGAGGCGAGATAGAGCATGGAGGCCTCGCCGGTGCAGAACTGTCCGTCCTTGTCCTCAAACTCGACGACGTAGTCGTAAAAGCCGATGGTCCCGGACTGGAGATAGTACTTGATCGTGATGGTGTTCCAGCGGGTCAGGTCCAGCGTGCCGAGATAGGTGTCGCGGTCGTCGTTCTGTTCGTCGATGAGCGACCCGGAGACGGTACGGATCCAGACTTTTCCGTCCGGGGTGACGAGCAGCATACGATAGGCGTTTTCGTCGTTTTCAAGCCCCAGAAAGAAGATGGACTGCGGATTTTCAAGCCACAGATCAAAGCTGACGCTCACATAGTCGTAGGAGCGGATCTCGATGTTGGCTTCGGTCTTGTTGTCGTTGTCGCTCAGAAAGTAGGCCGGCATCAGGGTCATGTAGCCGGCGGTATATCCCGCGTTGGTATGGACGGCGGGATCGTAGGTAAAGGCAAGAGCCCGCCCGGCGTTTCCGCCGACGCCCGTCGCGAGCGCGTGAGCGGCCTCGGGGTAGGACCACTTGGAAGTATCGCTGTGCGGGGCGTTGATATGGTTGCCTTTGTACTCATAGCGGTCGATCGAGGTTTCGCTCATCGCCTCTTTTTCGGGGTGGTCGATCCAGTACTGTTCGGTCGCGTAGCGGATCGAGTCCGGGGAGGCGTTGGATTTGTCGTCTACCTTGATGTATGCGCGTTCGAAATCAAGGGAGATCTCCTTGATGTCTTCGACGTCTTCCTGGTCGGTGACCTGCACGTCCGTATAAGCGGCCGCGGCCCACAGGGTCGCCGCGCCCGCCAGACAGACGAGCAAAAGGAAGGTCAGAAGCGTGCGGAAGAGATGTTTCATGTCCGTTCTCCTTGTATCTGTGTATCTGTGCCGGGGTCGGGAGCCGCCTGCGCGAAACATCTCGCACAGGTGCAGAAATATCTTATCATATACTCTTTTTTGTGTCAAGTTGACCCGAAGAAAAAAAGAAAAGTACGCATCTTTTTGTCATTGTTAGACAATTGGGACAAAAGGTTTTTGAGCATTTTGCTTGCTCGTTTCCGCTCCGGTCCGCCCGGGCGGGGCGGCGGGACGGTTTTCGGCGCGGTTTTGCGCGCGGAGACGGCCCCGTCGGACGGCGGCCCCGGGGCGGGGCGGCGCGGAGCGGACGTCTCCGTGGCGTCTGCTGCTCGGGCGGAGAGGGGCGAAAGGGGACGCGGAGGTCGGATCGGCTCTCTTGACGGCGGGGCGGCGCGGGTGTATAATGAGAGGCGAAAACAGACCGCCCCCGGCGGTCGGACCAAAAGGAAAGATCATGAAGCGTTTTCGTTCTCCCGCCGCGGCCGTCCGGCTGGCGGCGTGCGTGCTGGCCGTGCTGGCGCTGGCCGCCTTCTTTGCCCCTTTCGTCACCCTCTCGCCCAACACGGACGACACGGCCGTGCTCTTTGTGCAGGCTCTCAAAGCGATGTTCGGCCAGGATCCGACCGGCCCGCGCAACCTCTCGGGGGTGGAGCTCATCTTTGCCTTTACCGCCGACTCGACCATCCATCCGCAGCTCGACATCGGCCCCCTGCCCGCCAACGCCGCGGTGCTGGCGGCGGCGGTGCTGACGCTGGCGTCGCTGGTCTTTCTCTTTCTCCCCGTGCGGGGGCGGGATCTGTGGAGCGCGTGTCTGGCCGGCGGCAGCGCGGTCTGCGTCTTTGTCAGCTGCATGAAAAAACTCTACTTTATCCCCTACTACGCCCGCTTTACCAAAAACGGGGGCGAGCAGCTGCGGCGTCTGCTGGAAGAAGAAAAGCTGTTGGTCCGCCCCAACTGGGGGGCGGTGGCGGTCATCGTGCTGTGCCTGTTTGTCTTTATGATCGAGATGAACCTCTGGTCGCAGCTGCGCTACGACCCGCTGTTTGTCAAAGCGCGGGGGATCGGCTCCGACGAGTGACGCCCCGGCCGTGTCCGGCGGCGATCGCCCGCCGCGCGGATGCCGCGCCGCTCCCCCTCCCCGATCGGCCAAAACCCCACGCGTTTGCAAAACCCCCCTCGGCAAAAGACGGCGAGGGGG
>JAGDBW010000173.1 GCA_017958845.1 Clostridia bacterium
CCGTCACCGGTACCACCCGCGTCGGCGGTATCGCAGCGGCCGGCCCCATGGGCTACAAGGTCCTTGAGATCACCGGATGCGCCAACTACGCCGCCGTCACCGGCGCGGACTACGTCGGCGGCATCGTCGGCTACTATGAGTCCGAATCCGCGGCCTTCAACGGCTACCAGAACGCCAACTACGGCGCCGTCACCGCCACGGCCGGTTCCGCCGGCGGCCTGATGGGCTTCGCCAAGTGCATCAACAAGGCCTACACCATGAACGTCACCGGCTTCCTCGGTGTCGGCGCCGTCTCGGGCGTCAACGCCGGCGGTCTGGTGGGCGTGATGGAAGTCCAGGGTTACGTCGCCAGCTACAACCAGGGCAAGACCACCCTGATCGAAAACCTGAACAGCGGCACCAGCTACAAGGTCACGCCCAAACTCAACGCCGTCATCCTCTGCGGCACCGTCACCGGTTCCGCCGACGCCGCCAGGTTCGTCGGACGTGTCGACGGCAACACCGCGCCCGCCTTCTCCTTCACGGACTGCTATGTGACCCTGACCGTGACCGAAAAGGGCGCGTCGGTCGCCGAACCCGCCGACTACAACCAGCTACTCTACGTCGAGTCTCCGACCGACGACACGGAGCACGACGGTATGACCGGCTACTATGCCAGGAGCGCCAGTGTGCTGTCCTATGTCATGCGCTACGTGCCCGGCGACACCGTCACCCCCACCACGCTGGCCGGCACGCCCGCCGCCCTCGAGGGTGAGATCAACGCCTCCGTCGCCACCGCCGGCAGCGCCGCCAACGTGCTGCTCCGCTCCGCGATGGGCAACGACGCGTGGCCTGTCTGGATCAACGGCGAGAACTACCCCGTTCTCAAATACGACCCCGCCGTCTATGACGTGCTCTTCCTCGACTACGACGAGCTGACCGAGCTGTCCGCCATCACCCGCCGTGACAGCAAGTACGCCGCCGCTCCCGGCAACCCGACCCGCGACGGCTACGAGTTTATCGGCTGGAAGATCCAGGGCGGCGACGACACCGTCTACTCCGCCTCTCAGATCAACCGGATGTCCGTCAGCGCCGACATCACCTTCGTCGCCTACTACAAGATCCAGTACACCATGATCTTCAACGGCAAAGACGGTGCGGAGATCGCCCGCTACACCGTCACGACCGGCAAGACCCACGCCGCGCCGGCCGCACCGGCCGTCGAGGGCTTCCTCTTCCGCTGCTGGAGAGTCGGCGAGACCAATCTCACGCCCGATGAGGTAGCAACCTTCGTCGTGGAGAGCGACCTGCTCTTCACCGCGATCTACGATGAAGCGCAGACCGTGACCTTCCTGGCCATGGATGGCGAGACCGTCATCGCTTCGCGCACGATCGTCAGCGGGACCTGTCTCCCCGCCGATTCCATCCCCGAAGCCCCGGCTGTCGAAGATATGATCTTTGTCGGCTGGACGGCTGACGCGGCCCTCTACTCGGCCGGCGACATCGCCGCGATGCCCGTCACCGCGGCCCTGACCTTCACCGCGACCTACGAAGCGGCCCCCACCGAGTAACGGCAAACAAAGTGAGAGCGGCTCCGGCCGCTCTCATCCCGGCACACCTCACGCAAAAAAGCGCCCGCGGGCGCTTTTTTGCGTCGCCCGCCCTCCCGCCGGCAAAGAACGCAAGCGCCCCCCGCAACGGCCGGTTGCTTGCAAAAGGGGCGGCCGCGCGGTATAATCAAACAAAAGGGAGGTACACACATGGAAACCAAGGACGTGCTTTTGCAGCTCCGGACCAAACAAGGACTGACGCAGGACGAAGTAGCCGAAAAGGTCTTTGTGACCCGCCAGGCCGTCTCCCGCTGGGAGAACGGCGAGACCGTCCCGAACACCGAAACGCTCAAGTTGCTATCCCGGCTCTTCGACGTTTCCATCAACACCCTGCTCGGCGCGCCGCGGCAGCTCGTCTGCCAGTGCTGCGGGATGCCGCTCGAGGACGGGATCATCGGCCGCAACCGGGACGGCTCGCTCAACGAGGACTACTGCCGGTGGTGCTACGCCGACGGCACGTACACCTACCACGATCTCGACGATCTGATCGAAGTCTGCGTGCCGCACATGGTCGGACAGGGGTTTTCCGACGAGCAGGCGCGCGCCCATCTGAAAGAAAAACTGCCCCGGCTGGACTACTGGAGGCGGCACCAAGAACTCGCCGACGGCGGCCGGTTCGAGGCCTTCAAAAAAGAACTGATCGCCGAGATCAACGCCCTCAGCGTCCCGGGCATGCCCGCGGTCACAAAACTCAACGCCCTTGTCGGCGCATACGTCAACCTCGCCTATCCGCTGCCTGGCGGGGAGACGGCGCGGTTCCTTGACGACCGCGCCACCTACCTCGGGACCCAACTTGTCTACGAGGAGAACGGCGAGCGCTGTTTCGGGGTCCTGGCCAACGCTGAGTTCATTCTGATCTGCACCTACGGCCGGGACGGCGTCGATCCGGAACTGCTGCTGTACAAAAAGAGATGATCTCCCCGTGCCGACCGTCACGCAAAAAAAACGCCCGCGGGCGCTTTTTTCGTTTCCGTGCGTGTCGCTCAGGTCCTCCCTCCTGCCTCGCGCCGTCCGCGCCGAAAAATGAAAAAAACGCCCGTCGCAGACAGGCGTTTTTTTCGACAAGCCCGTTTTCCGGACTTCTCACTCGTCCTCGCACGCAAAGCCGGCGGCGTCGAGTTTCTTTTTGATCTCGGTTTCGGTCAGTCCCCGGCTCCGCCACAGAGCGGCCAGCTCGCGCCGCCGGGCGGCAAAGTCGAACTGCCCCGACCGCTCCGCCTCGGCCAGCACGGCCTCGACGTCGGCGGCCCGGTAGCCGTCGCAGAGGCACTTGGCCGTGATCCTCCGCGGGCCGCGGCCGTCGTCGTACATCCGGCGGCAGACGTCGGAGAGTTGCTCCTTTTCGCGCAGGTAGCCCATACGGATACACGCGCGCACGGCCCAGACCGCGTCCTCGCGCGTCGCCCCGCCCGCCGTCAGCCGCTCGCAGAGACGCGCGGCAGAGTACGCGCCGCGTCCGAGACGGTCCAGCGCCGCTTGGAGCGCCGCCCGTCTGGCGTCGAGCCGGCGCAGGCG
>JAGDBW010000174.1 GCA_017958845.1 Clostridia bacterium
GGCGAGGGGCCGATCTCGCGGATCTCGCACAGCCCGTATGAGCCGTATACCATATAGTCACCCGTGCGATACATCGGTCAGGCCTCCTTTCCGGTCGATGTGGGGCAATGACGTGCCGTTTGTATGTATATACTATTTTTATTATACCATATACGGCCCGCCCGTTCTATGCGTCAAAATCAACAAAAACCCCGTCTCCCCGCTATCCAAAATGCCCAAAAGACAAAAAGCGCTCCTCCTGTCAGAAGAGCGCTTTTTGTCGTTTTTCGGTCGCTTTTCGGTCGGTGTCGGCCGGGCGTTTTTCCCTTTTTGCGGCTGTTTGGCAGCCCGGAGGCGGCCCGGCCGCGGCAGCCCGGCGATCGGTCAGCGCAGCTCGGCCGACTCGATGACCGGCGGGGTCAGCGGCCGGTTGTTCGCGTCGGTGGGCAGGGCGGCCAGACGGTCGACGATCTCCATGCCCTCGACCACGTAGCCAAAGGCCGCGTAGTTGCCGTCGAGAAAGGTGCAGTCGGCCGCACAGATAAAGAACTGCGAGCTGGCCGTGTCATAGCCGCTCGAGGAGCGGGCCATGGAGACGGTGCCGCGCACGTGGGAGCGGGTGTTGGCGACGCCGTTGCGACTGAACTCGCCCTTGACCGTCACGCCCGCGCCGCCCGTTCCGTCGCCGTCGGGGTCTCCGCCCTGGATGATCCACCCGCCGCTGCCCGTCAGGTCCGCGACGCGGTGAAAGGTCAGACCGGTATAAAATCCCTTGGCCACCAGATTGCGCAGATGTCCACAGGTGATAGGGGCGTTGTCGTCGTCGAGCGCGATCACGATCTCCCCTTCGCCCCGGATGCGGAGCACGATCTGCGCGGCTTTTTGCTTTTTCTTTTTGCAGCCGGTCACGGGCAGGAGCATCGTCGGCAAAAGCGCGAGGAGCAAGAAGAGAGCCAGGATCTTTTTCATGGTTGTGTCTCCCGTTTCTTTGATGGAGCGGATACCGGGCCGAAAGGCGCGGCGTCCGGGAACAGAGCGCGGCGTTCGGGAACAGAGCGCGGAGCGCGGAACGCGGGGACGAAGCCGCGGTCAGGGCAGGTCGCGCTCGTGCAGGATCACGCCGTCCGCGCGCAGCCGGTCGGCCAGGATCATATAGTCCGGGCGCTCGCCCCCCCGCGAGAGGGCGGCGGCGGTGCCGGCGGCCTGCCCCGTCACGGCGCAGGCGGGGATCACGCGGGAGACGTCCCACAGCCGGTCGGAGACCGAGATCATGCGCCCGGCCGCCCAGAGGTTGTCGACGCGGCCGCAGTAGAGCGATCCGTAGGGGATCTCGTAGACCGGCCCGGCGCGCCGCCAGTCGGAGATCAGCCCGATGCTCTCGGGCACGTAGACGTGCGCGTCGGCCACGTCCGGCGTCGCCTCGCCGACGAGCCGCGCGGTCATGCGCAACTGCGGCACGGTCGGGATCGCGGTCAGCGCGTACCCGTCCGAAACGTCCCCCCGCGCAAAAAAGTGATCGAGCAGCTGCCGGTGCGCGGCCTCGGTCATGCGGCTGACCTCAAAGGAGTCCAGCCCTCCAAAGTGCGGTTGGCTCATATCCACGGCGGGGTTGGTCTCGTCGTCGGGGTCGGGTTGGTTGGGGTTTTCGGCGTAGCCCAGCATCTGCAGGTGCAGGCGGCCGTCTCTCAGATAGTAGTACCAGGAGGGCAGGGTGTTGCCCCAGCGGTAGGGGGCGCAGTCCAGCCCCAGCGCGCGGCAGAGCACCGCGTCGCCGGTCGCGTCCACCGCCGAGCCGCAAGCCAGCCAAAAGCGGCCGTCCCGCCCCTCGCAGACGAGGCGGGTCACCCGGCCGCCTTTAAGCGCGCCGCCGCACACGGAGACGCCAAAGAGCGTCTCGACCCCCGCGTCCCGGAGCTTTTCTTCGCACAGCAGAGCAAACACGTTGGCAGAAAAGCGCACCTGAAAGCGCTGTTTTTTGCGCGCTTCGGGGTCGACTCCGTCCAGCCACGCGTCGGGGTAGAGGTCCTCCGCGCCGCGGGAGATCGAGAGCCGGAGCAGCTCTTCCGCGATCCCAAAGGAGCATTGCCGCCCCAGCCCGTCGCACAGCGGCAGGTAGATGGTGATGAGCCCCAGCGTGGCCAGTCCGCCCAGGGCATACTCCCGTTCGATGAGCAGCGTCTTTGCGCCGCACCGGGCGGACGCCAGCGCCGCCGCGATGCCGGCGACGCCCCCGCCGCAGACGATCACGTCATAGCGGCCGCGCAGGGGCAGGTCTCTCGCTTCTTCCCGGATGGTCGTCACTCTTTCGTCCTCTTTCGGATGGTCGTCGCCCTTTTGTTTTCGGGTCATTTTGTCAATTCGTCAAAGAGCCCGCGCAGGCCCTTTTCGCGGTAGATGTTCTGATAGTAGGACAGCTCGTCAAAGATCAACTCGTCCACCATCCGCATCCCCAACAGTTCGATCGGCGCCTTGTCGTCGGTCAGGATCAGGTCGCCCCCCTCCAGCGCCGTTCTCTGCGAGCGCACCGAGGAGAGAAACGCCGCCAGTTCCCCGTCGGAGATGGCAGGCAGCGAGGCGTCGAGGTTGGCGTCGGCGCGGTCGTGCTGCATCGCAAAGACCTCGCGGTTGCCGTTGTCGCAATCCAGGGTCTCCACGTAGCAAAAGACCGACTTGATGGTGTCGCACAGATAGTTGTTGATGGAGCCGGCCTTGTCGGAATACATGTTGAGGTTGACGATCATCACGCCGCCCTCATTCAGATGATCCCGCACCAAAGTAAAGAACTCCACGGTCGACATCTGAAAGGGGATGGTCACGTCCTGATAGGCGTCGATGAGGATCACGTCGTACTTTTTGTCCTTGACGATGCTCTCCTTGTTGGTGGGAGAGAGGACGGCGCGGCCGTCCTCGACCTGCACCCGGACGCTGTCCGGCATATCAAAGTGGCTGTAAGCCAGATCCACGATCTTTTTGTCGATCTCCACGCCGTCGATCTGCGCCTCGGGAAAGTAGTGCATGCACACGGAGGCGTAGGTGCCGGAGCCCAGCCCCAGGATGAGCACCGACGGGTCGCTGCCCCCGGCCACGGTGTCGGTCATGTAGGGCGCGAGCAGGGCGTATTCATAATAAAAGCGGCTCAGCCCCGGCGTTTTCTTTTTGAGCGACTGCACGCCGATCAGCACGTTGGTCGACAGGTACACGTATTCGTCGTCCTCGGTGACCTGCAGATAGTTGTAGATGGACTCGTCCTCATAGATGTCGTTTTCCCAAAAGGCAAAGCCCGTCAAAGGAGCCAAAAAGCCCGACGCGGCGATCAGGACGAGGGAGACCGCGCACCGCACGACGCGGCGGCGGGACGAAGTGAGAAAGAACAGCGCCGCGAGGACAAACAGCACCGCGGCAAAAAAGACAAAGGTCAAGGCCGTGCCGACGGCGGGGATGGTCAGAAAGGTGGGCACAAAGGTGCCGATGATGGAGCCGATGGTGTTGAGCGCGTTCATCTTGCCGACCGTGCGGCCCGCGTCGTCGGTGGTGCGCATCACGTAGCGCGACAGCGACGGGGTGGTCGTGCCCAGCAGCATCAGCGGAAAGACAAACAGCACAAAGCAGGCGACAAACGCCGCCCAGATCAGATAGTTGGCGCGTACGACCAGCGCCGTCGTCATGGCGATCAGGGCGATGATATACTTGCCCACGACGGGGATGAGCGCGATCCACACCGACGCTACCAGGATCCGGGCGTAGAGCCGCGCGGGGTCGGGATGACGGTCGGCGGAGCGCCCGCCCCAGAGGTTGCCCAGGGCCATGGCGATCATGATGGTGCCGATGATGATGGTCCACACGATCTGCGAAGAAGAAAAGTAGGGCGCGAGCAGACGCGACGCGCCGATCTCCACGGCCATGACGGCCATACCGGCAAAGAACTCGGTCAGGTACAAAAACCACTTCTTTTGCAGCATAAAGAACTCCTTTTCTGTGTGCGGCAAGGGGAACGGCGGGCGCTCCCTCGCCTCGCACGGTCGGGGTTGCTTGCACGACGCGCCCCGGCGGGCGCGGAGAATACAGAAAAAAGCAGGGCGAGAAAGAGAGAATCAGACGGCCCGGAAGGTCAGACCCAGCGGCGCGAGCGCCGCCACCACGGCGTCGATCGGCCCGGTCAGCTCCGCGCGGGAGAGCGTGCGCTCGTCGGAGGCAAAGGTCAGGCGCAGCGTCACCGTCCTCCCGGCCTCGTCCTCGTAGACGTCGGTCGCACAGAGCCCGGCGAGCAGCTCGCCCGCCGCGTCTTTCGCCGCGGCCTTCACCTGCGCAAAGTCCACCCGGGACAAGTCTCCCGCAAAGCACAGATCGCACTCGATGGCGGGATAGCGGGAGGGCGCGCGGTACCGCAGAGGACAGTCGGAGACGTCGGCCAGATCGGCCATGTCGATCTCCAGCCAGCACAGCGCGGCCTTGCGGTCGGTGTGGTCCCGCACCTCGGGGTGAAAGACGCCCATCCGGCCGATCTCCCGCCCGTCGGCCAGGATCGAAAAGCAGTTGACGGGGTGCTCCCACCCAAAGGGCGTTTCCGTCGCCTGCGCAAAGGTCGGGGTGCGGCCGCGCAGCTGTCGGAGCAGATACACGACGAGGTCGCGCATCTCCAAAAAGGCGGCCTCCTCTTTGTTGGTGCGGTCGCAGAGCACCACGCCGAGGCGTTTGCGCTCGCGGCAGGTGCCGTCGTCGGCGAGCCCGTCCACCACGTGTCCGATCTCAAAGAGCCCAAAGCGCTCCTGCCAGCCCTTGTTCTCTTTGACAAAGGCGAGCAGCGACGGGATCATGGAGCGGCGCAGGATCGCGTGATCCGGCGTCTGGGCGTTGAGCAGCCGCACGTTGTCGGCGGTCCGGATGCCCAGTTCTTTGTCCTTGGCCGCGTCGCTCCAGATATACGAGTGGACCTCGTGCAGCCCAAAGGAGAGCACCAACAGGTCCTTGGCGCGGTTCTCGTCCGTCTTGGCGACGGCGGGGCGCACGGGATAGAGGGGCGAGACGGTCGTCTTGATCTCAAAGTTGTCGTAGCCGTAGATGCGGGTGATCTCCTCGATCAGATCCGCCTTGATGGTCACGTCCTTGGTCGCGCGGAACGTGGGCACCTCCACCCGAAAGGCGTCGCCCATCCGCGAAACGCCAAAGCCCAGGGAGACCAGCGTCCGCTCGATCTCGTCCGGCGAGATGGAGATGCCGGTGTAGCGGTCGACGTAGGCGCGGTCGATCTCCAGCGTCACGCGCGGAAACCTGGTCGGGTAGAGATCGGTCATGCGCGAGACGACGCGCGCGCCGGGGTCGGATTCAAAGAGCAGCCGCAGCAGCCGCCGCGCGGCCGTCTCGGTCATCTCGGGGTCCAGCGTCTTTTCGTAGCGCATGGAGGCGTCGGTGCGCAGGCCCAGCCGCGCGGAGGACTTGCGGACGGAGACGGCGTTAAAGTTGGCCGACTCGATCAGCAGGGCCGAGGTGTCGTCCTCGACCTCCGACGTCTGTCCGCCCATGATACCCGCGATGGCCACGGGCTCGCCGCCCGAGGTGATCATCAGGGTGTTTTCGTCCACGACGCGCTCCACGCCGTCCAGCGTCACAAAGGGCGTCGGAGACGGCAGACAGCGCACCTCGATCCCGCTCACCCGCCGCAGATCAAAGGCGTGCATGGGCTGCCCCAGTTCCATCATCACATAGTTGGTCAGATCGGCCGCAAAGTTGATGGAACGCGACCCGCAATAATACAGACGGATGCGCATGGCGACGGGCGAGAGGCGGCGGGAGATGCCCGCCACCTTGACCGACGTGTAGCGATAGCACAGGTCAGGCGCGTCGATGCGGATCGGCACGTCCGGCATCTCCTCGTACGGCGTCATATCAAAGAGCGCGGGCGCGCGCAGCGGGCGGCCCGACAGGGTCGCAAACTCGCGGGCGATGCCGTAGTGGCCCCACAGGTCCGGGCGGTTGGTCAGCGACTTGTTGTCCACCTCAAAGAGGATGTCCTCGACCGGATAGGCGACTTTGAGCGGCGTGCCGGCCGGCCATTCGTCCGGGACCTCCCACAGCCCGCTGTTGTCCGCTCCGATGCCCAGCTCGGCCTCCGAGCAGCACATACCGCGCGAGACACAGCCGGCGATCACGGCCTCGCCTATGGGCTTTCCGCACAC
>JAGDBW010000175.1 GCA_017958845.1 Clostridia bacterium
AACATCACCCTGGACTGGACCGTACCGGCGGACCTGGCGGAGCAGTACGCCATCGTGGGCGGAAAGAAGCAGGACTTCAAATACAAGGACTGCCAGGCGGAGATGGATATCATCAACCGCGCCTTCATCGAGATCATGATCGAGGGCGACGCGCACGGCCGCGGCTTCCAGTACCCCATCCCCACCTACTCCATCACGAGCGGCTTTGACTGGTCCGAGACAGAGAACAACAAGCTGCTCTTTGAGATGACCTCCAAGTACGGCACCCCGTATTTCTCCAACTACATCAACTCCGACATGGAGCCCTCCGACGTGCGCTCCATGTGCTGCCGTCTGCGCCTCGATCTGCGCGAACTGCGAAAGAAATCCGGCGGCTTCTTCGGCGCCGGCGAGAGCACCGGCTCGGTCGGCGTCGTAACGCTCAACATGCCGCGCCTCGCCTACCTCTCCGCTACCCCCGAGGAGTTCTACCGCCGCCTCGACCGGCTGATGGACATCGCCGCCCGGTCCCTCAAGATCAAGCGCACCGTCATCACCCGCCTGCTCAGCGAGGGCCTCTATCCGTATACCAAACGCTACCTCGGCTCGTTTGACAACCACTTTTCCACCATCGGCCTCGTCGGCATGAACGAAGTGGGCCTCAACGCCGCCTGGCTCGGCCACGACCTGACGCACAGGGATACCCAGCAGTTTACCATCGAAGTGCTCAACCACATGCGCGAGCGCCTCTCGGACTACCAGGAGCAGTACGGCGACCTCTACAACCTCGAGGCCACCCCGGCCGAGTCCACCAGCTACCGCCTGGCCCTCCATGACAAAAAGCGCTTTGACAACATCAAGACCGCCAACGACAACGGCACGCCCTACTACACCAACTCCTCGCACCTGCCCGTCGGCTTTACCGACGACATCTTCGCGGCGCTGGACATCCAGGACGAGCTGCAGACCCTCTACACCTCCGGCACGGTGTTCCACGCCTTTTTGGGCGAAAAGCTCCCGGACTGGAAAGCAGCCGCCAACCTGGTCCGCAAGATCGCCGAGAACTACAAGCTCCCGTACTACACCCTCTCCCCGACCTACTCCGTCTGCCGCAACCACGGCTACATCGCCGGCGAGCACTTCACCTGCCCGACCTGCGGAGAAAAGACCGAGGTCTACTCCCGCATCACCGGCTACTATCGCCCGGTGCAAAACTGGAACGACGGCAAGAGCCAGGAATACAAGGACCGCGTGACCTACGATATCGGCCGGTCGGTCAAACGCTTTGACGCCTCCGGCCGCGGAAAGAAGATCGTCGAAGCCCCCGCCCCGACCGAAAAGCCCAAGGCCAAAGCCGCCCCCGCGCCCAAAGCCGAGCCCGCCGCCGAGCCGCAGACAGCGGCCGAGCCGGTGCAGGAGCGCATCCCGGTCGAAGAAGCCCCCAAGGCCAAAGAGACCCGCAAAAAAGCGCCGAAAGCCGCCCCCGCCCTCGCAAAAGGCGTGTACCTCATGGCCACCCGGAGCTGCCCCAACTGCAAGATGGCGTCGGCCCTCCTGGAAAAAGCCGACATCCCGTTCAAAAAGCTCTTCGCCGACGAAAACAAAGAACTGTGCGAAGCGCTCGGCATCCGCCAGGCTCCCACGCTCATCGTGGTAAAGGCGGGCGGCACCGACCTGTACGCCAACCTCTCCAACATCCGCGGCTACATCACCACCAAATGACGAAAGGGAGACCCCACCATGTATGACATCATCATCATCGGAGCGGGGCCGGCCGGCCTGACCGCCGCCATCTACGCGCGCCGGGCGGGCAAGCACGTCCTCCTTCTCGAAAAAAACGTCTTCGGCGGGCAGATCACCTACTCGCCCAAGGTGGAGAACTACCCCGGCTGCGCCGCCCTGTCGGGCAACGAGCTGGCGGAGCAGATGACCGAGCAGATGCTGGAGACGGGCGCGGAGGCCATCCCGGCGACGGTGCTCTCCATCCGCGACGCCGGCTACACCAAGTACGTCATGACCGACGCCGGCGAATATGAGACCAAGAGCATCATCATCGCCACCGGCGCGCGCCACCGGCACCTCGGAGTGCCAAACGAGGAGCGCCTGATCGGCCGCGGCGTGTCCTATTGCGCCGTCTGCGACGGTGCCTTCTACGCGGGCCGCACGGTCGCGGTCATCGGAGGCGGAAACACCGCCCTGCAGGAGGCGCTGCTCCTCTCCGATATCTGCAAACGAGTCTACGTCATCCAAAACCTCGCCAAACTCACCGGAGAGGCCAACCTCGCGCAGGCGCTCCGCGCGCGGTCAAACGTCACCATCCTGTGCAACTCGGTGGTCGACGACGTGACCGGCACGGAGGACCTGGACGGCGTCAGAGTCCGCAAGACCACCGACGACACGGTGGCCCGCCTGGCGGTGGACGGCGTGTTCGTCTGCATCGGGCAGGTCCCGGAGACCGAGGCCTTTGCCGACCAGATCCAACTGGACAAAAACGGCTACGTCCCCTCCGGCGAGGACTGCCTGACCCCCAAAGCGGGCATCTTCGTCGCCGGCGACTGCCGCACCAAGGCGGTGCGCCAGATCACCACGGCGACCGCCGACGGCGCCGTCGCGGCTCTCGCCGCGATCAAATACCTCGAGAGCTTCACCTGACCCACACAAAAAAGAGCCGCTCAAAAAGCGGCTCTTTTCTTTTTTCGTCGGCCGCTGCTTTTCACAGCGTACCGCCGACGTTCCCCGTCATTTTTTCCTCAACTCTGTATAGAGCTCTTTGCCCATCGTTTGCATGACTTTTTCCTTGAACTCCGAGTCTTCATACAGTTTCTTGAACGTGTCGTTGTTTTCCATAAAGCACTTTGCTACGATCTCCATAAACTTTTCGGGGAACAGACTGTTGACAAACATATCCGGTTCGTTGCTCATGGCATATCGCTGAAACTTCTTGATCTCCTCGTCGTTCATAAACATATTCAAAATGCTGGCGATGATCACACGGTCGCTGCCGGTAAAATCGCCGGTATATCTGTCGTTGACCTTTTCGATGATTCTATCCAGCGTGTCTTTTTTCGTTTGTCTGGCGGGCGCGTCGGTGCTGTTGGCCGGCTTAAACTCCCCCTCTTTTTCAAGACGGATGGCGCCCCGGAAAGATTCTTTCAAAGATTCAAACTCCAAGCGGATCTTGTCATCCAACAGATACTTGTTGTTCTTTTCGGCAGGCAGATAGGAGAT